>JAFSKJ010000064.1 GCA_017449025.1 Prevotella sp.
CCAACGTCTCGTAGTCGAATGATGAATGTCTCTTTGCCATGGTGCAAAGGTAACCATTTTCTTCGATATGAGTTCCGTTGCGCTAAGATATTTTGGTTAGGCTGCATATGGGCTATCCACGGACATTCCCCCCTGCGCCGCTTTTTCTGGAGGCATTAACGATGATTTGTTGGCGAAACTATCCGAAGAAGATTATGAAAGTTCGATTGCTGACGACAAGTGGCTTACAGAACATGGTGCTGATTTACCGAAAATAAACAATTACCTTATAGAAAAACTATATTCTATCGGTTTTCTTGAAGGTTCACAATCTTACCGACTCTCTTTCGGCTATAAAGAATTTCTCAATGCCATTTCATGTTATCATAGTGAAATGGAATGGAGCAAAAAAGGGCTTCAACTTATTTTTAATAAGTTAGTTCTCTTGTTTAAAGAAGCTGCCTTCTCAAACTGTATTATATTACTCGATGAAGTAGAAAAAATAGTACAATACCAGAATTTTAACGAAAGACGGGCTTTCTGTGATGACCTCCGATTCTACTTTATTGATGGTAATACTGAAAATTCGGCAGATGGATTTTTCAAAATACTTATCACTATACACCCCAACAGTCAGGAACTCTTAATGCCGCACTGGATGGCAGCAGGTCTTGAGAGATTCTGTGAATTGGGCGGTTCTGGCGCAAAAGAGAGTACCATTTTCTTTAAGCCGATGAAGGATGACATTAATCTCATCAAAGACTTTGTAAGAATCTATTTGGACAATTCCAGGTCAAATAAAACCGATTCTATTGAACCCTTTACCGATGACGCATTATTGCTTGCTTTGCGTAAATCAGACAACATAGCAGGAAAGTTCTTAAAAATGCTATATCTTGCGGTTGAGAAAGGTATCACAAATCAATGGAAAATCATCGGAACTGACAAAATAGAAGAATTAACGAGAGATGTAATTAAGAAAACCGATGATGGTAAAAGTGGAGATGCGCCACTTGACAGAACTATAACTGAGCTTTAATATGGATAGTGTCTTACTTTCCCAGAGCAAACTGGAGAAATTCTTGTCAGAGGGGATGAAAGATCTTGTGTTTAACAATACTGATTCGCAATACTCCTTCAATACGACTATCAGCCTTCTACAGGCCTTGGAAGTGCTGAAAAAGAGAGGAACCTACCAACATTCTACTTTAAGAGATAACTTGCTTGATTTCTGTAATTCTGGTGTTTGCCAACTCGATTTAGATCAATACGAGATAGTGCAAGCATTAGAAGATTCTGAGTTTGTGGATTCCTATACAAGTCATGCAACAAATCCTTTTGACACAGCAAAAGTATTATCAATTGCTTATAATGATAATTGCTGGGGGGACAAGGATGAATTGATAAAGCAACTGTAGATGGCAAATGTTTTTGCATATGTAGACACGTGCGTTATGGCTGATATTATAATCAGTCTGGATGCAAGTAATGACTTAAATCCTGTTGCAGGATCATTTCTTTCGCCTGAAATGCTCCCTGTTCTGAATAGAATAAAGGATAACGAGCGTTTCAGCAAAGTAATAACTTCTGCATTTACTTTTGTGGAACTAATTAACAAGTTTTCTGACATTTTTAATAACACAGGTGTTTCTATACAAAAGCTATATGCTTTGATGAAGCAACCACCAGAATGGCTCATAATTGAACCTGTGAATGAGTTAACCGAGAAATCATATTGTGATGTTCCTACCAAAGTTGAGGATGAGAATGTCTCGATGGATGATGCGATTCACATAGCTACTGCTTTACAGAGAAATGATGCTATCGTGTTTCTTACTACAGATCATATTCTTCGTAAGATAGAATTACCTAATCTAAAGTTCATATAGGTCTTTATAGGTCTGTAAAATATTGTTCCAAAGAATATTGATAAAAATATTCATATAGAGAGTAGATATATAAAAATTATGTTACCATTTTGTTACTACATAAAGGTTATTTTAAGTGTTACTTATTGAAAAGCAGTAACTTATACATCATTTTCTGATAGACGCACACTAAGCGGGTGCTGCTGCAGGTTCCGACGGGAACGGGAAAGGCGTTCATCGTATCGAGTGCGATACACTACGAACGGAGCAGGAAGAGCGCACAGCAGTGGTATAGCGGCATTCTCTTCGTGGCGCACAGGCCAGAGGTGAAGATGCAGGTGTCAATGATGCTCAGCCAATATGGGCTGTCGCATACAGTTATCAGCAACAGAAATACAGGGCCATACGGCTATGACAGCCTGACAGTTGTGGATGTTACGACTGTACTGCGGTTTGTCAGCAAGGTCGTCCATTACTATGAGCCGTCAATGATCATCATCGACGAGGTACATGCCGTGGATAGCAGCTTGATTGACGTGCTCAGACGGAACTATCCGGATGCCCGTCTGCTCGGGCTGTCGGCCACGCCCTGTTCAGAGAGCGAAAATCCATTAGGCAGGGTGTTCGGGAGGATGCTGCCATCATGGAGCATGAAGAGACTGATAGACGAAGGATGGCTGCGCGACGTGGATGTGGAGTCTATAAGTGGTGGGACGAAGAATGTTGAACTGCTGTGGCAGGCATATAAGGCGTATGCAAACGGGAAGAAAGGCATCGTGTTTGCCAATGACAGCCATCAGGCCAGACGCATAGTTGACTGCTATAAGCGGCATGGCATCAAGAGCGAAGTGATTAGCTTTGGCGACAAGGAAGAGGAGCGGGAATGGAAACTGAATGAGTTTGATGTAGGCATGACACAGGTGCTTGTGTGTGTGGATTTCTTCTCTGACGGCATGCGCTGCCCGGACGTGGACTTCGTACAGTTAGCCAACAACACCGACTCGCTGAATACCTACCTGCATCAGGTGGGCTGTGCCATGCATCCCTGCAATGATGAGGAATACGGCGGGGACGGCAGCACCTTGGAACTGCGCCGGCTGGCAGTGCTCGACCATGCAGGGCTGAGTGAGAAATTCGGACTGCCCACCGATGAGCGCGACTGGACGCAACTGTTTACAGGAGAAAGCAAGAAGAAGGCCAACAGGAAAGGGGTTACGAGAAAGAAAACGGTGAAAGTAGTGGAGCCACAGCCTGCGGAATACACGAAATGGCAGCTCAGGATGTAGCGGCTCTTGGGAACAACGCCATAGGAAGATATGGCAGTCCAAAGAATCTGAAGCACAGCCTGGCGGTTGCATAGCACCACATAGGAACTAACAGCGAGACGCGCTTTCCGCATTTTTACGGGAAGCGCGTCTCGCTGTGTCTATAGGGCGGCAATCAAAAACCCCGCTCAGTCCTAAGACTTTCACGGGGTTCATAATGAAAGGAGGAGTGGTACCTCCAGGAATCGAACCGGGGACACACGGATTTTCAGTCCGATGCTCTACCAACTGAGCTAAGGCACCATTGTGTCACTGCATTCCTTTCGTTTGCGGGTGCAAAGGTACGAAGTTTTTTTCTTATGGCCAAATTATTTTGCACTTTTTTTCATATTATTGTCATTTCTCCTGTTGTTTCCTTGTGTTAAGGTTGTTTTTAGTAATTTTTTCCAGCACTTTGACAGCCTCTTCAACTGTACTTACGTTGCTTACTACCATCGATCGTCTGCCATTTTGCTCTCGAAGGCTGCATCGTCGCACTTCATTGGTGGCAAACTCGATGATGTTTCCGAAGACCTCGCTCTGGTAGTATGGACTGTCGGGGTTGCTGACGAGGTAGAGGTACATGCGTCCCTGCTTGAGCATGATTTTCTCGCATCCCAGTTGCTTGCCAAGTATTCGCAGCGGCACCACATTTAGCAGTTCCTCTGCTTCCTTCGGCATTTTGCCGAAGCGGTCGATAAGCCTTTGGCGATAAGCATTCAGCATTTGTGTGGCAGTGTCGATGTCTGTACGGTTGCCAATGTTGTCGAGTTCACGGTAGAGTAGCATACGTTCGGAGTCGCTGGGCACGTACAGGTCGGTGTAGTACATCTCAAGGTCGCTTTCTATGGTGCAGTCTGCGACGAACAGTTCTGACATTGCCTTGCCTGAAGCTAAAGTGTTGTTCTTTGCGCTTTTGTCATTCTTTGTCTGCCATCCGCCTTCGTTACGTAGCTCGGCCATTGCTTCGTTGAGTATTTTCTGGTATGTCTCGTAGCCGAGGTCGGAGATGAACCCCGACTGTTCGGCCCCGAGCAGGTTTCCTGCGCCTCGGATGTCAAGGTCCTGCATGGCAATATTAATGCCTGACCCCAGTTCGGAGAAATTCTCAAGGGCTTCAAGTCGTCGTCGGGAATCGGCAGGCAGTGCGGAAAGCGGCGGTGCCAGTAGGTAGCAGAATGCTTTGCGGTTGCCTCGCCCCACGCGTCCCCTCATTTGATGGAGGTCGCTGAGTCCGAAGTTATGTGCACCGTTTATGATTATGGTGTTGGCATTGGGGATGTCGATACCGTTTTCCACTATGGTGGTTGAGAGCAGCACGTCGCTGTCGTGGTTGGCAAAGTCGAGCACTATCTGCTCCAGCTCCTCAGGCTTCATCTGTCCGTGGCCGATGGCCACACGTGCGTCGGGTACGTATTTGTTTATTATCTCCTTCAGGCGTTCCAGCTCCTTTATCCGGTTGTTGACAAAGAACACCTGTCCGTTGCGTGACATCTCGAAGTTCACGGCATCGGCTATGATCTCTGCCGAGAAAGTGTGAATCTCCGTTTGTATGGGATATCGGTTTGGTGGTGGTGTCTGTATTACGCTGAGGTCCCGTGCTCCGACGAGCGAGAACTGCAGTGTACGTGGAATAGGCGTGGCACTCATGGTGAGAGTGTCGACGTTGGTCTTCAGCTGGCGCAGCTTTTCCTTTGTAGCCACGCCGAACTTCTGTTCCTCGTCGATGATGAGTAGGCCGAGGTCGTGGAATTTCACAGTCTTTCCGATGAGCTTATGCGTGCCTATCAATATGTCGATTTTTCCTTCTGCAAGGTCGTGGAGCAGCAGTGTTGTCTGCTTGGCAGTGCGGGCACGTGTGAGGTAGTCTACTCGTACTGGCATGTCTTTGAGTCGCGAGGAGAACGTGTGGTAGTGCTGGTATGCGAGCACTGTTGTAGGCACGAGCACTGCCACCTGTTTGCCGTCGCAGGCAGCCTTGAAAGCTGCTCTCACTGCCACCTCTGTCTTTCCGAAACCCACGTCGCCGCACACTAAACGGTCCATGGGCTGCTGGCTCTCCATATCAGCCTTTACGTCCTGTGTGGCGCGCAGCTGGTCGGGAGTGTCCTCATATCGGAACGATGCCTCCAACTCATGCTGCATGTAGTTGTCGGCACTATAGGCGAACCCTTTCTGCTGCCTGCGGGTGGCATAGAGGCGTATCAGGTCGCGTGCAATGTCCTTCAGCTGTTTCTTCGTGCGTTCCTTTATTCGCTCCCATTGTCCAGTGCCTAATGTGGAGAGCCTTGGCGGTTCTCCGTTTTCCTGCGACTTGTATTTAGACACCTTGTGAAGCGAATGGATGGAGACGTAGATTGAGTCACCGCGCTGGTAGGTGATTTTGATCATCTCTTGAAAAGCGCCTTCACGCCCACCGCCTTCTGAGTGGGTGTTGTGCCCATCCGAAGTGGGGTTTACTGGCATGCGCACCAGTCCTCCGAATCTTCCTATGCCGTGGTCGATATGTACAATGTAGTCTCCCACCTCGAACATCTGCAGCTCCTTTAGCGTGAGTGCCATCTTGCCCGACCGGGCGTGGTCGCTCTTCAGGCTGTACTTGTGGAATCGGTCGAATATCTGGTGGTCGGTGAAGAGGCATGCCCTCAGTGTATGGTCGGTGAAGCCCTCATGCAGCGTATGGTCGACCGGTGTGAAGCTTAAGTTGCGGCTTGCGGCTTGGTTGTTGTCGTTGCAGAGAATCTCCTTGAGTCGTTCTTGCTGTTTCTGGCTGTCGGCGAGTATGTAAAGGCGGTAGCCTTGCAGCAGGAGGTCTTCCATTGTCTTGTTCAGCAGGTCGAAGTTCTTGTGGAAGAGCGGCTGTGGCGACTGATGGAAACTAATGCAGCACTTGTCTCCCTCCCGCTTTGCCCTTAGTTCCATAATCAGAAAACGTGCCACCTCTTTGTTAAACAAAGCAGCAGTGGAAATCATGCTCTCGCTGCGCAGTTGCTGCTCTATCTCATGCTGTTGGGATTCAGTGGCCTCCTCCATGCGCTCCATGATAGCCTGTGTGGTGAATCCCTCGTGAAAGCATCGGTCGATGGATTCAGCCACAAACTTCCGGCTTTTTGTGGCAATAATGGAATTGTCGGGCATTAGCGAGAGTAACGAAACCTTCTGGCCTGTGTTGGCAGACAGTTCAGGCAAGATGTCGATATGAGTGCGTCGTTCGCGCGACAGCTGGTCGTCGACCTCGAAGGTGCGCATGGAGTCAATCTCGTCGCCAAAGAAATCAATGCGGTAGGGGTATTCGCTGCTGAAGGAGTAGACATCGAGTATGCTGCCGCGAAGGGCATACTGTCCAGGCTCGTAGACGTAGTCAACCTCCTTGAACCCGAACTCGTAGAGCTGTTTGGTGATGGTTTCCACGCTGACGCACTGTCCCTGACTCAATGTCAGGGTGTGTTCGTCAAGATGCTGTTTTGACACCACCATTTCGGCAACAGCCTCCGGATGGGTAATGATGAAAAGCGTTGAGTTCTCTGTCGCAGACGTAGAACTGAGCCGTGCAAGCACCTCCGTTCTCAGTATCTCGTTTGCAGGGTCGCGCTGGGCATACTTGATGGCCCGTCGATAGCTTGACGGGAAAAAGAGCACGTTGGCGTCGCCCATCAGCTGTGTCATGTCATGGTAGAAATAGCCAGCCTCCTCGGCGTCGTTCATAATGACCATTACCGCCGATTGCAGTCCCTTGCATGCCAGGGCGCTCATCACCAGCGGTGCTCCCGATGCCACTAACCCCTCAACGACAACACTCTTCTGCCTTGCATCTTTTACAACCTTTGCCAGGTTGGATATTTGCGGCAGCTCAGCATACAGCTTGCTTAAGTCTTGGATGTTCATTGGCGTGGTACTCTGCTGCTTCTATACCATGAAGTATGCTTCCAGCGCCTGACGGTCTGCTCCGTCCATGACTATGTTGCCATGCTCAAGGACAACGATGCGTGAAGAAATGTCGATGGTGTGTTGCAGGTTATGGGAGCTTATTATTAGTGTCGCCCCTGTGCGCTCCTGATAGCTTTTCAGTTCCTGCTTGAGGATGTTCTGGCTTGAAGGGTCGAGGAAATTAAACGGCTCGTCGAGTATCACTACTTTGGGGCTGCCCAAGAGTGCTGCCATTATGCCCACCTTTTGCTTGTTGCCAGCCGAGAGGTTGCGTATGAGCTTCTTCTGTCCGAATATTTCTCCGCCCGCCAGCCTGTCGAAGTGGCCTAATTGCTCATCTATGTTGCTGATGTTTGAGATCTTGGCCAGGAAAGCGAAATACTCCTCAGGTGTGAGATAGTCGATAAGGAAGCCCTCGTCGATGTATGCTCCTACATGTTGTTTCCATTCCTCGCTCTGCGCGGGGTTGATGGTGTTGCCCTCTATGCAGTAGCTCACGCTTCCCTCATCGGGTTTCAGCAGGTCGAGCAGCATGCGGAAGAGAGTGGTCTTGCCGGCACCGTTGTTGCCGACAAGACCCAGTATTTCGCCGTTGGCAATGGTGAGCCTCTCGATGTCGCAGGCCACCGTTTCTCCAAACTTCTTTTTCAGCTTGTCAATGGTAATCATAGTTATCATTATTCAACTTACACCAGGCCGCGGCCGTGGCAGTTCTTGAATTTCTTTCCAGAGCCACACGGACACGGGTCGTTGCGTCCGGGCAGTTTGTCCTTCATTATGGGAGTGCGCTGCTGCTGTGCACGAGTGTCGTGCTGTGCTGCGGCTTGCTGATTCTCGTCGGTGAGTTTTTCCTCGTTCAGGTTCTGCTTCGACTCCATGTATTGCTGTCGCTGTGTGTGCTGTTCGGGAGCTGCCTCGC
Source organism: Prevotella sp. (assembly GCA_017449025.1). GTDB lineage: Bacteria > Bacteroidota > Bacteroidia > Bacteroidales > Bacteroidaceae > Prevotella. The sequence goes on from JAFSKJ010000064.1 coordinate 7,998, forward strand.
GCACATCCTGAGGCTCGGCCACAGGAATCTGCGCGCGTGTGAGGATTGAAGTGATGTGGTTGTACATCTCGTTGATCATGTCGTCCCACACCTTGGCGCTTTCGAGCTTGAAAATGAGAAGCGGGTCTTTCTGCTCGTATGATGCGTTCTGTACGGAATGCTTTAGTTCGTCAAGCTTGCGCAGGTTTTCCTTCCATGCCTCGTCTATGTTGTGTAGCAAGATGGCTTTCTCAAACTCCTTAACCACCGACTTCGCCTCCGTCTCGTAAGCCTCCTTCAGGTTGCAGGGAATGTTGTACATGCGTCGTCCGTCGGTGACAGGCACCATGATGCGCTCGTACATTGCTCCCTGGTTCTCGAACACCTGTTTGATAATGGGGTTTGCCACCTCACGTATGTGCTCTATCTTGCGTGTGAAGTTTCCGATGGCAGCCTGGAAGGCCTCCTCGCACAGCTGTTCGTGGTTCTTGTTGATATACTCCTCGTCGCTGAAAGGCACCTCCATGGCCAGTATGTGTAGGAACTCCTCTTTGCATCCATGGTAGTCAGGCTGGTTTTCAATGATGTTCACCACGCGGTCCCAGATAATGTTCGAGATGTCCATGCCTATGCGCTCTCCCATGAGTGCATGGCGGCGTTTCTCGTAGATTACTGTGCGCTGCTTGTTCATCACGTCGTCGTATTCGATAAGGCGCTTACGTATGCCGAAGTTGTTCTCCTCGACCTTCTTCTGCGCGCGCTCAATGCTTTTGGAAATCATCGGATGCTCAATCATCTCACCCTCCTTGAATCCCATACGGTCCATGACAGAGGCTATGCGCTCTGATGCGAACAGTCGCATGAGCTTGTCTTCGAGCGAGACGAAGAACACGCTGGAGCCTGGGTCTCCCTGACGGCCTGCACGTCCGCGCAGCTGTCTGTCTACACGTCGGCTCTCATGTCGCTCTGTACCGATGATGGCCAGTCCGCCGGCACTCTTCACCTCTGGCGACAGCTTGATATCGGTACCACGACCGGCCATGTTGGTTGCGATGGTCACGGCTCCGCGCCCCTGCGAGTCCTGCTGTCCGGCCAGTGCCACGATGTCGGCCTCTTTCTGGTGGAGCTTGGCGTTGAGCACCTGGTGAGGAATGCCCTCGCGTCGCCCTGTCTCGGGATTGACATACATGTCGAGCATGCGCGAGAGAAGCTCTGATATTTCCACCGAGGTGGTACCTATCAAGGTTGGGCGGCCCTGGTTGCGCATGAGCACTATCTCGTCAATCACGGCTTTGTATTTCTCGCGGGCTGTCTTGTAGACGCGGTCGTTCTGGTCGTTGCGAATGACAGGGCGGTTGGTGGGAATCTCCACCACGTCGAGCTTGTAGATGTTCCAGAACTCACCTGCCTCGGTAGAAGCGGTACCGGTCATTCCGGCCAGCTTGTGGTACATGCGGAAGTAGTTCTGCAGGGTAATGGTGGCAAAGGTCTGTGTTGCGGCCTCCACCTTCACGTGCTCCTTGGCCTCCACGGCCTGGTGGAGTCCGTCGCTCCAGCGGCGTCCCTCCATGATACGTCCCGTCTGCTCGTCTACAATCTTCACCTCGCCGTCGATGACCACGTACTCGTCGTCCTTGTTGAACATGCAGTATGCCTTGAGCAGTTGCTGCAGTGTGTGTACTCGCTCCGACTGAACGGCGTAGTGAGCCATCAGCTCGTCTTTCTTGTCTATGCGCTCCTGGTCGCTAAGTCCTGGCTCTACTTCGAGTGCCGAGAGTTGTCCTGCAATGTCGGGCAGCACGAACAGCTCGGCGTCGTTCACCTGCTTGGCTAACCACGACGTACCCTTGTCGGTAAGGTCGCAGGAGTTGAGTTTCTCGTCCACCACGAAATAAAGTGGCTCTATGCACTCAGGCATGCGCCTGTTGTTGTTTTCCATGTATATCTCCTCGGTCTTCAGCATGCCGGCCTTGATGCCTTCCTCCGAGAGGTACTTGATAAGTGGCTTGTTTTTTGGCAGTGCCTTGTGCGAGCGATAGAGTGACAGGAATCCGTCGTCGAGCATCTGCTGTGCTTCCTTCTTCTGTCCTTCCTCCATCAGTCTGTTGCCTTCGCTAATTTTCTGCTTGGCATCGGCCAGATACTGGGTAGCCAACTGGCGCTGCACTCCTACGAGCTTCTCTACTAACGGCTGATACTCCTCAAACATTTGGTCGTCGCCCTTGGGTACCGGTCCACTAATAATAAGAGGTGTACGGGCATCGTCGATGAGCACGGAGTCAACCTCGTCTACAATGGCGTAGTTATGTGAGCGTTGCACCAGGTCGGCAGGCGATGTGGCCATGTTGTCGCGCAGATAGTCGAAGCCGAACTCATTGTTTGTGCCGAAGGTGATGTCAGCCTGATAAGCTCGTCGGCGTGCCTCACTATTGGGTTGGTGCTTGTCTATACAGTCTACGCTCAGTCCATGGAACATGTAAAGCGGCCCCATCCACTCAGAGTCTCGCTTCGACAGATAGTCGTTCACCGTCACCACGTGTACTCCGTTGCCGGTAAGGGCGTTGAGGAATACCGGCAGGGTAGCTACAAGCGTCTTACCCTCACCGGTAGCCATCTCGGCTATCTTTCCTTGGTGAAGCACGGTGCCGCCGAAGAGCTGCACGTCGTAGTGCACCATCTCCCACTTAAGGTCGTTGCCGCCTGCTGTCCAGTGGTTGTGGTAGATGGCCTTGTCGCCGTCGATAGTGATGAAGTCCTTGCGTGGGTCTCCGGCCAGCTCTCGGTCGAAGTCGGTGGCTGTTACCACCGTCTCCTCGTTCTCGGCAAGTCGCCGTGCGGTCTCCTTCACTATGGCGAACACCTCGCACATTACATTGTCGAGAGCCTTCTCATATTCATCGAGTGCTTCCTTCTCCAGTTTGTCTATCTGGTTGAAGATGGCTTCGCGCTCGTCAATGGGTGTGTCCTCGATGGTAGACTTCAGCTGTGCTATCTTCTCTTTCTGCTCGTTGGCGGCCTGCTGTACCTGCTGTTGTATGGCCTTTGAGCGTGCTCGCAGTTCGTCGTTGCTGAGCTGCTGCAACTGTGGAGTAAACGTTTTGGCTTTCTCCACAAATGGCTGTATGAGTTTCATGTCGCGCGACGATTTGTCGCCGAACAGTGACTTCAGGATTTTGTTGAAATTCATCTTTTGTATTTACTGTTTACTTGTTTTCAATATGCGATTTGTCATTTGCGGGTGCAAAGTTACGCATTTTTTCGCTTACTACAGCATAAAAATGCTAAAATAATGGTTCGGCGGAGCAAGCATTGGGTGCTCTGATGCGTATGGAGCGCGCTATTGTGGGGGCTATACGGTCAACGGTGACGTGGTCGCTGACGCGTCCGGCCTTGGTTCCTGCACCGAAGACGATAATTGGGAATTGCGTGAAAGAGGCCCTCGAAAGCATGTTGTCCTGATTGTCTTCGTTGGCTAAGCGCCACCCGGGAGCCACCTCTACTAATATGTCGCCGCAGCGTTCGGGGTTGAAGCCGTTGCGCACTTTGATTATTTGTTCACTTGTGCTCGTGATGAGTTGCTGCGAGGTGTATACGTTGCGTACTCCTGACAGCTGTGAGAGGAACTCCTGGGCACGCTGTGAGGCAACGGCGAGCGAGACTCGCTTTGATTCCAGCAGCTTGTGGTTGAGGAATATCTGGTTAAGGAAGCATGTCTCTACCCAGCGTCCCTGTCCCCAAATGGCTCCATAGTACATGTTCAGCAGGTTTGCCGTGCGGTTCATGTAGAGTGTGCCCGAGGGTATGCGGTACTTGCCGTAGTCGGCACTCTCCTCGTCGCTGTAGCCTGTTGAGGTCAGCACGAAGAGCACGTGCTCGGCACCCACGCGCTGTTGTATGGTGGTTATCAGCCGGGCTATCTCGCGGTCGAGCCTCACGTAGGTGTCTTGCAGCTCCATCTGACAATCTGTCATGGCCTTGTGGTCGTAGTTGCCGGCATAGTAGGTAAGGCATAGCAGGTCGGTTATGCGGTCGGTGCCCATCATGGTACTGCTGATGCATTGCTGTGCCATGTCGGTGACACTGGCATTGACCATGCCGCTGGCTTTGAACTCGCGGAAGCGTCGCTGCCCCGAGAACTTGTGCTTGAAGGGCGTTTGGTTTCCCACGTGCTGGTAGTAGTTGAACGTGCCTGAAAGCTGTATCACCGGTTCCCACGACGTTTGGCCCAACGTCTGCCCAGGAGAGTGTAACTGATTGAACGTTAGCAACCATTGTGGCATTGCATTCGTGTAATACTGCGAGGTTGTCCACTGTCCGTTCTCGTCGCTTATCCAGAAGGCTCCGTCGGCAGCATGTCCGGCACTGAGGATGGCTGCGTCGCGGAAGGGGGCAATGGCGTAGACAGTGGCCATGCCCTGTGTGGCCACCTTCAGCTCGTCGCCGAGTGTGGAGCTCAGTATGTTGTCAGCGGTGTTCTTGTCGGTGGTGCAGTATACGGGGCGAAGTGTCTGGTGGTCCAGCCATCGTTCGCCCACCACGGTGTGGTAGTAGGGCACCACGCCTGTTGCCAAAGTGGCAGTGGCCGACGCACGGTCAATGGGCATGAAGGGATAGCTGGCATTAGAGAAGACCAAGCCCTTGCTGAGCAGCATCTTGAAGCCCTGTGAGCAGTAGAGTGGGGCAAAGGCCTCAAGGAAGTCAGTGCGCAGCTGGTCAATGGTTATGCTTACCACCAAGCGGGGGGCATACTGTGTCTTTTGGGATGCTGGCTGCTGTGAGGGTGGGGTTGTCTGTGCCGATGTCTCTGCCGATAGTCCGAGAACAGCCAACAGCGTAATGTAGATGTATCTGTTATAATTTGTCATTCAAGCTTTTTGTTTGGTGCAATGCCTGTTTATTCCCCATCTTGTCAGCAAACATAGTGCCAAAGTAATCATACCCTCGGCGTAGCTCTGGAAAATTGCGCCTATGAGGAAGAGGGCTGTCATGGTCAGCAGCAGAGGCCAGTAACGTGACTTGCGGCGTCTGACGACCGATGGCAAGAATGCCAAGTGTAGGGGGTTTACAAGCAGTAGTTGCAGGTTTATTGAAGTGGTGGGATGTTCTGAGAAAACCATGATGAAAAGCACGCATCCGGCAAGCCCTGTCATTGTTATGAGCAGGGCGTCGACAGCCACGTACGTCTTCGTTCGTTTCCATTCGCTTACCGACAGTAGCAGCACTACCACGAGCATTATCAGGGCGCACTCCGTTGGCGACAGCGGGAAGTCGCGCTCTATTATCTGCACTCCGGGTTCCACAGCCATGCGCCTGTCGCTAACCAACTGGCGTACGGTGCCGTCGAGGTTGATAATCTGTGCACGGTCGAAGTCGTAGAGCAAGTTTTCGGGCAGAAACTCTTGCTGCCTGAGGTCGGTGGTCTGGTCAGCCCTAATGCCCAAGAGCATGTCGTTGCCGAAGGTGGCCCAGTGGTGATTGGCAGTTTTCTGCCGCACCATTTCTCGCCAAGTAGGGTTGTAGTCAGTGCGTGGTTGGTACTTTACGCTGCCCGTTATAGCTTTCTCGATGATGTTTCTCGGGCGAGTGGAGCAGTTGTCGTAGAAGAAGTTGTATCTGTATATGCGGTTCTCCTCCTTTATGTTGTCCGACAGCAGTCTTTGCAGCTCAGCCTTCTCGTCTGTCGTAAGGTTAAGCACTTGTTCGGTCACCATGCTGCCCCATCGGCGGTAGTAGTCGCAGAATTCCTTGTAGCCAACCACTCCCAGCTCGTAGTCGGTGAGTCCGAAAACAAACCGGGCGACGAAATGTGGGGCCTTGAAGTTGAAGATGCCCCAGTTGAACACCCAGTCGCCCTGCGACTTGTGCATATCGTGGAATCTTATGGCAGAATGTCCGTATAGGCTGTAGACTTCCTCATGCGGTGAGCATGTGAGCAGGCTCACCTCCACGGAGTCGTAATATTCCTTTCCTGTGGTGGCAGCGGCATTTATTCTCATGGCAGCCGTGAGCATGCAGGCAGCCATGATAGCGCTATACCAGCTCCACCTTGCTGATGTCCTGTTCCTTTTCACAGTAGTGGCAGGTGAGCGTAGTGCCTTCTACGTGGAAGAAGGTGTCCATCGGCTCGTTGTTTGTAATACACTTGGGATTCTTACATTTCACTATTCCCCTTATCTCTTCCGGTGTGGTAACAGTCTTTTTCTCAACCACTTCGAAGTCTTTGATAATGTTTAGCACAATGTTTGGAGCCACCACCGACAGGCGGCTTATCTCCTCGTCGGTGAAGAACTTGTCCTCAACCTTTATTATGCCTTTGCGGCCGAGTTTCTTCGATAGGTAGTTGTATCCTATGGTTACGGGAGTGTTCAGCTCCTGCAGCCCTAATAGCTGGGCCACCTGATAGGTTTTCTCTGATGGTATATGGTCGATGACAGTGCCATTCTTGATGGCTGCCACGAGCATTTCGTTCTTTTGCATATCAGTGGTAATGTGTTTTTGTCAGATGATTGTCTTGTCGCTTCTTACTTGGTCAAGGCTTATGCCGAGCACGTCGCAGAATATTGCCTCTCGTGCAAAGAGTCCGTTGCCAGCTTGCTGGATATAGTAAGCATGGGGGTTGTTGTCCACCTCGTATGCTATTTCGTTTACCCTGGGCAGCGGATGCAGTATTCTCATGTTCGGCTTGCACGAGCGCAGCATGTCGTTGTTCAGTATGTACACATTCTTCACCCGCTCATATTCCATAAGGTCGGAGAACCGCTCTTTCTGCACGCGCGTCATGTAAACGATGTCGGCATCGGCAATCACCTTCTCGTTGAAGGCAGTGTGCTCCTGGTACTTGATGTGGTGCTCGTCGCAGTACAGCTTGTACTCCTTGGGCATGGCAAGCTCCTTCGGGGCCACAAAGTGGAATGTGGGGTTGAAGTGTCGCATGGCCATCAGCAGCGAGTGCACGGTGCGGCCATATTTCAAGTCGCCCACCATATATATATTAAGGTTGTCGAGCGTGCCTTGCGTCTTGTAGATGCTGTACAGGTCGAGCATGCACTGCGAAGGGTGCTGGTGCGCCCCGTCGCCGGCATTTACTATGGGCACAGGAGCAATCTCTGATGCATACTGCGCCGCACCCTCAATGAAGTGGCGCATGACAATCACGTCCGCATAGTTCGACACCATGAGAATAGTGTCCTTAAGTGTCTCGCCCTTTGTTCCGCTCGTAATCTTGGGGTCGGCAAAGCCTATGACACGTGCACCGAGGCGGTTGGCAGCCGTCTCAAACGACAGGCGCGTGCGTGTGGAAGGCTCGAAGAAGAGCGTTGCCACAACCTTGCCCTTGAGCAATTCGCGGTTGGGATGGCGCTCAAACTCCTGGGCCATGTCTATCATGTACAGTATCTTCTCACGCGTGAGTCCTGCTATGGTAACAAAATCATGCTTTTCCATCGGGTCAGTGTTTTATTTCTTTATAATCTTCACGGTAGAGCCGTTAGAATACTTTATTATGTTCATTCCCTTCTTCATGCCCGTAACCTTTGTTCCGTCGAGAGAGTAGATGGCCATGGGAGTGCCCTTGCCCGTGGTGTTGAAATCCTCAATGGCGTTAGGAATGTCGCTGTGGTCCTTCGACCTTGCCTGAGTGTCTGTCATGGTCTCCTTGATCTTGTCCTGTGTGAGGGCATAGTTGTAGAAGCGGAGGTCGTCTACATATCCCTTGAGCATAGGGTCGCTGCTGAACATGCTCCTTCCTATGAAGTTGAGCGACGGGGCAATCTGAGAAGGGAAAATGGAAAAGTCCTTGCTGCCAACATTCTCGCCGTCTATGTAGAGCTCCACATGCTCCTTCGCGCCGTCGCCCTCGCCCACCTTGCTGAAGGTCACAGCAATGTGCTTCCAGGTGTTTGTCACCATCGTGGTTGTCGAGATAATCTGCTCGTCGCCGTTGTCCTTCATCACGAAGCGCATCTCGCTGCCGTTTGAGGGAGTTAGGAACATGTATTCATCAGTGCTGTTCCCGAAGTCGAAGATTCGCTGCCAGGCGTTTCCGCCACTCCATCTCACCCACATCATTACTGTCATGTTGTCGCGGTTTGTCAGCGACGGCGACACGCTCATGAACGTGCTCTGAAGGGTGAGGCTCAGAGCCTTTTCTCCCGACATCTTTATTGTGTTCGAGAAAATGGTGCTGCCGTTTACAGCCATGCCTATTCCGTTCACAGAGTTGTCGTCGAGGTTGTCGTCGAACTGATACTGTGCAAGCAGCGCCTCTCCCTCAACTCTATGGCATGTAGCCACCTCCGAAGCCTCGCCCCTTGTGCCGTTATATGCCACCGGAACAATCTTGTAGTCGTAAGAGCCAGGCATGACAGTGTTGTCGATGAATGAGCTGCCTTTGACAGAGCGCGCAATGGTGTTCCAGTCGCTCTTTCCTGTTGTTGCACGAATCACGTTGTATGTCACCTTCTCATCCTCAATGGGAGACCAGCTGATGTGGATGCTTGAGTTGTAGCCCACAGTCTTCACAGCCTTGTCCGTCCAGACGGGGGCTGCATCGTTGGCAAGGGCGTCGACAGGCATGAAACGCCACATATACATCCTCTTTAATGCCTGCGGGGATGAGGCAGTTGGGCATTCGCCAAGCGAGACACTGGAAGCTTGAGACGAGAGATTACACTTCAGAGCCTTGTTGCTGAGGCAGCTGACTATGTACCAGCATCCCTCGCCGGCATACCTGAGAAACCATTTCTCCTCATCATAACGCTTGCCGTCGTGAGTATATACTATTGTGCTTGCGCCAGCATTGAGGTTCAGGTCTTTGAGGTTGAGATACCTTTGGTCATTGTTGTTTATCCTGAACGACCATCCGCAGATGTCGCCGTCGGCATCGGTCTTCGTCAGCGGCTTTACCACCCATTGCTGGTTGGTGGCGTTAGCCGTTCTTGCGTTTGTCTTTACTGTTGCAGTAGACTGAGGTGTGGTTTCCGAAGTAGAGAGTACCCCCTTGCTGTAGTAGCTCATTATCTGGTAAGTACCGTTGATAAACTCCTGCGGCACGTCCTCGCCGTAAGTGATGTCCACAAGCTTCTCTGCGTTAATCTGACCTTTCTGATAGCCAGTGCCTCCAGGCATGTCCACCACATACTCGCGCGTAGGCCCGAAGCCGTTGAAATACACATCCTTCCCCTTCGACACAAGACTGTAGGTGGCGTTGGTTGCCTGCCGCTCAGAGCTGCCGAGGAAAGCATGAATCTCGTTGCTCTCGTCGTTGCGGTAGATGGCCCCAGAAGTCCATGTGCCGCGGTCCTCACCATACCCTATGCGCACACCCTCGTTGGAGTCCTTGCAGAACTGGCCCCTCGCCTTGCCGTCGAATCCCCACCATATTCCTGTGGTCATTCCGTACTCTGCTCCTACTATGGCTTCTCCCACATTGTGGAGTTCGTCGGCGGAGGCAAGCTTCCCGTCGTTCACAACGGTGGTGAAGAAGCTGGCATAGTTGTCGAAGCTACCCGCAAGCTGGTGAGTGTTGCCCTCGTCAAGGTAATCCTTCAGAGCATTATACCAAGGCAGCGCACGGTCGCAGTTCAGCGTGTTGCCGCCGCAAACGCGGATGCCGTCGAAGAAGCTGTCACCCTTGATGAGCTTAGCAATGGCAAGGAAATCCTTCATTCCCGCACTCTCGTTGCCGTAGTACTGGTTCCAGCTCGTGTAGTCAGGCTCGTTGAAAGGCGACACGCTTATCACCTTGAGTCCCTGCGACTGGCAGTACTGCACCGAAGCCTTTATCAGCTTGTACCATTCCTCGGGCTTTCCACCATAGTTGTTCTTTCCCGTGAAGTCTTCCTTTGAGCCGCAAACACCCTTGCTGTTAACCTCCAGGAACAGCACCTCATGGTCGCAGTTCAGGTTAACCTCTGTAGTGCCAGTCTTCTTGATCAGGTCAATGCGCTTTTTCAGCCTTGTCTTCTGGCGTGCAGACAGGGTGTAGGTGCCGTCGCCGTTGTCAGTCACCAAGTCAATGGGCTGGAAACTCACGCGCCCCGTCTTCAGGTGCGCCTTGCCTATGTGGGCTATGCCGCGGTTCACATTATAGTCCCAGTCCCATGCTGTGTCCATGCCCCATGTCACAGGCAGGGCCTTGCCCTCCGCTTCCACATCGAAGGGAATGGCGCAAGTAGAAGCCTTGTTGGCCTTCAGATAGTCTGTTGCCGACTGGGCGAACGAATTGCATGGCACTGCCTGCAGAACAGACAAGACGGCCAAAGTACAGATTGCTTTCATAGTTAATGGATATTTATATATTTTGGGCGCAAAGATACAAAAAATAATGCAAACCCACAACAGCACAGGAAAAAAACTGCAGCAAAAAAGAAAGAATTATCATAATTACCATAATTATTCTTTTAGATAGCTACTTGGCGCAGCCAAAATTATGTGCTCGAGAACGTAAAATTTTTCGACCTGTGCGGTTGAGCTGTAGTATGACCGCAAGGCGGTCATCTCTCAATAACCGGGCGGTGCAAAGCACCCCCGGAGAAGGTGAGGTGAGGACAACGACCCTGTAGGGGTCGCCCAATACTGCTGCTGGGGCACTCTTTTAGAGTGCTTTCTGCCGACTTCCTGCTTCCGCAG
>JAFSKJ010000065.1 GCA_017449025.1 Prevotella sp.
GGGGTAAACGCCATGGGAGCCGCCAGACGTTAGCAATTTTTAGCGGAAACAGGGGATAAATGGATGCTTGAAAGCCCAAAACGCAGAGAATTTAGCATTTTTTCAGAAGTGTATTTGGACACTCGCTGCAATGTGGGTTAATTTCAAAAAAGTGCCACTTTAGCTCCGTAAAGTGCCACTCAACGGATGAGCCTCGATGTTTCACGGTCGAATAGTGTAAGATAATTCAGAAAAATGTCGACTTTTTGGACAGGAAAAAGAAAGAAAGGGGAGAATTTTCGGTGGCGTTTTTGGGGTTAATCACCCCCATCCAAACTCCTCTTGCAGTTATTATTGGGAAATTGTTCGGCATCTGTGCTCTTGTGAAAGTATGAAACAGCCTGGCTTACTCTCCACTCAGTCCGAAAGCGAAACACTGGTCGTGGAAGCGCCATCTTACCAGGCGGAAGCGAACTAACTGTGCTATGATGGAAACGGCTCTCCGTCGGTTAAGTCCTGAGCGCCTGACTATCTGGTTTAGGGTCTGCCACTGCTGCCGTTTTAGTGTGTCCATCAGCTTGTGCTCGTTGTCGGAATACTCCATGATTCGCCCTTTGGGCGACGACTCTTCTCGCCAAACGGCTAAATGTACGGGCGATGCCACTATGTTTTCATCGGCTATGCGTATATATGCCTTGGGCTTGTCGTCGTAGTCGATGGCGAAGACGGGCTTGCGGTCTGATGGCGATACAGTGCATACTACTATTGTGCGACCGTAGACGTTGTAGGTGTCGAACTTGATGCTGGCGTTGGGCTGGCAGTACTTGAAGGCAGCCTGGTGCATCATGTAGATTTCCTCTTCGGAGCGAACGCCAGAGAGGTGGCCGTCGTCGCGCACGCCAATGAGCAGCCTTCCACCGTCGGTGTTGGCGAAGGCAGACACTGAGCGTGCCAGCTTGCGGGCGTCCTGCACCTTGTACTTGAAGTCCTGCTGCTGGTGTTCGCCCTGTTGAATGAGTCTGGCGAGATAGCTGCGGTCGCTTACTATGGTGGCATTGTTGCGCATGTCTGCGATGTATTGAAAAAAGAGAGAACACCGTGTGTCGATGTCCTCTCTTCGCTGGTTTTTCTCTGCGGTGCGTACGAGACTCGAACTCGTGACCTCCTGCGTGACAGGCAGGCATTCTAACCTACTGAACTAACGCACCGGAAAGTGGTTGTTTTTCTGCTTATAAGGAAGAGCGATATTAGCGGTGCGTACGAGACTCGAACTCGTGACCTCCTGCGTGACAGGCAGGCATTCTAACCTACTGAACTAACGCACCGGAAAGTCTTTCCTTGTTTTGCGGGTGCAAAGGTAGCAATAAATTCTGAAACGCCAAAACATTTTCCATCTTTTTTTAAAAAAAAGTATGCATGAGCAGGGCATCGTGATAGCTCTTGCCGTCGTAGAGCCAGTCGGGGAGTGTGGCAGAGGTCTTGTAGCCCATGGTCTGGAAGAGTTTCACTGTTGATGCGTTGTCGGCGGCGATGATTACGTAGAGCTGATGCAGGTGGAGTACGTGCAGGGCGTAGTCGGCCATCTGAAGTATGGTGCTGCGGGCGTATCCCTTGCGACGGTGGGCGCGCTCGATGACAAGTCCGAGTTCGGCGCGGCAGTTCTTGGCATCGAAGTTGACTATGTCGGCGATGCCTACTGTCTGCCCCTGTCCGTTTTCGATGATGAGGCGCACCTGGCGGTCGGTGTAGATGTCGCCCGTGGACTCGGCAATATAGTCATGGAGTGTGTAGCGCGAGTAGGGTACGCTGGTGCTGCCCACATCCCACAGCTCACTGTCGTTCTCAATGCGGTAGAGCAGGTCGAGGTCTTCGGGTTCCATGGCTCGCAGGCGTACGTCGGGTGTGGCTTTGCTGCTGGTCATTGTATAATCTCTGTAGGTGTTATGAGTATTCGTGAGCGGCAGCTATAGGTGCCGAGGAATAGTCCCTTGCGCGAGAGGCTGCGTATGCAGTCGATTATGTTTGTGAAACTGTCGTTGTCGGTGTCCATGACAAGGCAGCAGTTGGGGGCGTTGGTGTCTGTGGTTTCGGTGAGGCCTTTCCTGCGCGCCAGTCGGTGGCACTCGGTGGTCATCTTGCGGCTGCCCTGGAAGACGTAGACGGGGTCTTTAGGCCGTTTGCCGAAGAATCCGAGCGACTTGCGTATGAGCCAGTATTCCATGCTGAACAAGGCCATCAGGGCGCGGAGGTAGATGGCGGCCTTGATGGGCAGGGTGATGATGAAGCTCAGGTGGCCGTAGTGCTTGCGGAAGAAGATGAGCATGGCCTGGTAGAAGATGTGTACGTAGCGGTAGGAACTCTTCTGGGTACTCTCGCCTTTGTAGTGTACGATGGGCAGCGGCAGATACCAGTTTTCGTAGCCTCCCTTCAACAGTCGGTAGCTCAGGTCAATGTCTTCGCCGTACATGAAGAAGTCCTCGTCGAGATGACCTATCTGGTTGAGTGCTGAGCGGCGCAGCAGGCAGAAGGCCCCGCTGATGACATCGATGCGTGCGGGCTTGTCCCAGGGCAGGTGGCTCATATAGTAGCGGCTGGGCTTGCCGAGCATCTTAAGCAATGATACGTATGGGGTGGGGAGTCCGCGGCGCGACTCCCTTGCCAGGGTGCCGTCGGAGTTGAACATCATTACGCCTGCGCCTCCTGCCTGAGGGTGAGCGTCCATGAACTGTATGGCTTGGTGTAGGGTGTCCTCGCAAATGAAAGTGTCGGGGTTGAGCAGCAGCACGTATTCGCTCTCGGTTTGTTCTATTGCAATGTTGTTGGCACGTGAGAAGCCGAGGTTGTGGTTGCTGTCGATGAACTGCACCTTGGGGAAACGGCGCCGCAGGTACTTGATGCTTCCGTCGGATGAATGGTTGTCGAAGACGATGACCTTGCCTTCGAGGCCGTCAAGGGCGCGGTAAACGCTTACAAGACATTGCTCGAGGTAGTATTTCACATTGTAGTTGACTATTATGACAACAATTTTCATTTCTCTTCAGTATCGGCTATGCAGCGCGACAGGTTTGGATAGACGAAACACATAGCCAGCGCCAGCATGATGGCCAGATAGCCGAACGATGTGTTCAAGAACAGATAGTAGAGCAACGTGTTCACCATCAATGGTAATCCTAACAGGGCTATGCGAATTGTCCCCCACAGGCTGAGGGCATCGGCCTTACGGCTCTTGAGGTCGGTGGACACCCGGCCAATGCGGAACATGTAGAGCGCCCCGAAGATGGAGGCGAGTGTGAGCGGCTCCATAAGGAACAGCAGCAGCATTTCTGCATGCTGGCGTCCGGCCATGGTGCCCACTGGCAGCAGGCTGGTCTCGAAAACGACCGCCATGAGCAGTGACATGGCAACGGCGGTGAGAAGCTCTATTTGTAGTAACGTACAAACTTTCTTCATATTGTGCGATGATGATGGAAAATGTGGTAAAAGGGGTTGATGCGGGCTATCCGTCGAAGGGTGTGCGGTTGAGAATGGAGCGTCCGAGAGTCACCTCGTCGGCATATTCAAGCTCGTCGCCCACCGATATTCCCCGAGCTATGACGCTCACGGTGACGTTAAGGGGCTTGAGCTTACGATGAATATAGAAGTTTGTGGTGTCGCCTTCCATGGTGGGGCTTAGAGCAAGTATTACCTCCTTGACATTGCTCTGGCTGACACGTGTCACAAGGGAGTCGATTTCTATGTCAGCCGGGCCGATGCCGTCCATGGGCGAGATTATACCTCCGAGCACATGGTAGAGGCCTCTGTACTGCTGGGTGTTTTCTATGGCAAGAACGTCCTGTATGTTCTCCACTACGCACACGGTGGTTGCGTCGCGTCGCGGGTCGGCGCAGATGGGGCATGTGTCGGTGTCGCTGATGTTGTGGCATACGTGGCAGTGCATGACCTCGGTGCGCAGTGTGCTGATGGCGGATGCCAGCCGCAGTGAATCGTCGGGGTCTTGGCGTAGCAGGTGTAGCACGAGCCTGAGAGCTGTCTTGCGCCCTATGCCCGGCAGACGTGAGAACTCGCTGACGGCGTTCTCCAACAGTCGTGATGGGTATTGCTGGTTCAACATTTCTATTACCTTATTAATATATGAAGTCGGCCTCAAACTCACGCGTGTTATGGCGGTTGTCTGTGGCCATGAACTTAAGGTGGTGTGACTTGCCAGTAGGCTTGATAGGTGTCTCGCTGAGGTGGCATACTACATTGGATGTCTTCTCTACGGCATCGAACACTACGAAGCGGCCGTCTACCCAGGCCTTGAACGTGCTTATGCCGCTCTGCCTGTCGGAGAGTGCGAGCAGCAACCGTCCGGCGGTGAGCGACAGCGGGCGCACGTCCGGCGGACAGTCGTCATACTCCAGAAGACATGTGGAAGCCAGCTCACGGATGCGCCCGCTAACCCATCCGCGCTCGTAACTGCCACCCGAGAACTTGCCGTTACAGCTGATGTAGAACTTAGTAGGGTCGGCCTCGGCGAAGAGAAGACTGTCGGTGTCGTAATTGTCGGTACGGGCGAAAATGCTTATTTCTGCGTCGCCAACTAACGGCAGTGACGTAGGGCTGAAGCTGTAGGCATCGGACAGGTAGCCCGGGCGGCGGTTTACAGTGGGACGGATATGGATGTCGGAGGTAAGCAGGCCGTAGGGAACGATGAGTTGCATGCCTGGCAGTGAAAAGCTGTTGGTCTGGTTCCAGCGGAAGAGGGCCGACAAGGCTGTTGGGGCGGCAGTGTCCGCAGAAGCCGATGTAGTCACTGGGGCGCGGCCGGTAACGGTGAACGTGTAGCGGGCCTCGTTGCCCTTGTAGTCGTGGAGGATATACTCCAACTGATAGTCGCGCTCCTCGTTGAAGGTCACCACTCCGCGCTGTGAGTCGGTCTTCAGCATTGGGAGGGTGTTGCCTGGCTCTGCAAACGACTTTATGTACCAGGTGTGGTAGTGCAGCCAGTGGTCGTAGTCGCCCCAGGAGTTGACCATGCGGTTGAGCGATACGGGGATGCTGTCGACCAATGAGCGGAACACCTGATGACCGTCAACGTTGAGTATCGTCTCGTGAATGCCATAATGGTTGTACGACCCCTGCATGTAGTCGTTGGCCCAGAGGGCGAAGCCTACACGTCCCCACGCCGTGAAGCGTCGGTCGATGTGGTGGCTGGCGATGCCGAAGGTCTGCTTGCGGCTGCTCTCGTTGAAGTAGTCGGCCTCTGACTGCGGCACGGCCATCAGGCCATGGGCCTGCGGCGCCACTGTATCGGCTATGTAGTGGTTCAGATATGGGTAGGGGTCGAGCATTTCCCACGTGCGCGTGTCGTGAAGTTCAAGGTGGAGGTGCGGAGCAGTGCTGTGGCCGGTGTTGCCACTAAGTGCAATGAACTGCCCCTGGCTCACAGGAACGTCGAGAGGTGTCAGACGGGCATCGGCAATACAGGTCTCATGGCGGTACTGGTAGCGGCGCAAAGCAGCCTTTATGCGAGGTGAGAATGCCTTAAGGTGGCAATAGACTGAGGTTTGGCCAGTAGGGTGGGTGATGTAGACGGCATTGCCGAAGCCAAAGAGTCCCATGGTGATGCGGCTCACGTAGCCGTCGGCAATGGCATAGATGTGTTTGCCCTCGCGGCCTTCGGTCTTTATGTCTATGCCGCCGTGGAAGTGGTTAGGACGAGGTTCGCCGAAATTGCCCGCCAACGAGATCTCGTAGTCAACTGGACTTTGGAAGGTCTGCGATGGCGGATTTGGGACTTTCTGCTTGACATCAGAGTCTTGGGAACTGTGACCACACGATAAGAGAACCATGCATAACACGGTCCCCTTAACGGCTTTGCTTATGTAAGTCTCTGGTCTCAAACCTCTTGAATCATAAATCTTTTGCCTAACAAGCCTTGAAGCTCATGTCAAGTCCCTTGACGGAGTGGGTGAGGGCACCTACGCTGATGAAGTCTACACCCTGCTCTGCGTAGTCGCGGATGGTGTCGAACGTTATTCCTCCCGACGACTCGGTCTCAAAGCGGTGGTCTATCATTTCAACGGCTTTCTTGGTGTCTGCCACGCTGAAGTTGTCAAGCATGATGCGGTTGACACCTCCGTGGTCAAGCACTTGCTGCAGCTCTTCGAACGAACGCACCTCAATCTCGATCTTCAGGTCGAGGCTCTTCTCTTTCAGATACTGGTGACAGCGGTCGATGGCGTTTACTATGCCTCCAGCGAAGTCAACATGGTTGTCCTTCAGCAGAATCATGTCAAACAGCCCGATGCGGTGATTGCACCCGCCGCCAATCTTCACTGCTTGTTTCTCAAGCATACGCATGCCTGGTGTGGTCTTGCGGGTGTCGAGCACGCGAGTACCCGTTCCCTTCAGTCGCTCCACATACTTTGCCGTCATGGTGGCAATACCGCTCATGCGCTGCATGATGTTGAGCATCAGTCGCTCTGTCTGTAGCAGAGAGCGAACCTTGCCGGTTACAATCATGGCAATGTCGCCTTTCTTCACGTGCGTGCCGTCCTGCATGAGTACCTCTACCTGCATGGAAGGGTCGAAGCGGCGGAACACCTCCTTGGCAATCTCTACTCCAGCTAAGATGCCGTCTTCCTTTATCAACAGGTGCGACTTTCCCATAGCGTCTTCGGGAATGCAGCACAGGGTGGTGTGGTCACCATCTCCTATGTCCTCGGCAAACGACAGGTCGATAAGCCTGTCTACTAATTCATCTACACTTAACATAGTCTATTCTTTGAAAAGGTAAATGCCAATGCCTATGCGCAGGCCGTAGCGGGAATTGTCGAAGTCCTTAGTGGAAAAGTCGAAATACAGCTCAGGCTCTATCGTGACGGTACGATTAAGGAAATAAGAGTAACCGACAGAGATGTTGGGCTGGAAGTCGAGGTTGTTGGTCATGTCGTACAACTTGAAACCAGCACCTAAGAATATGCCATTCTGCTCAATGTAGTAGCGAGCGCCGGCTCCTAAGGAGATTACACCGTCGGTGTGCTCAACATAGTTATACGACAGCTCGCCCAGGGCAAGCAGGTTGTCCATTACCATGTAACCGCCTTTGGCACTAAGGTCGATATGGAAGTTTGAGTTCATGCTGCCAATGTCGAAACCCGACATCGAAGCGCCTACATATACTTTGCCTTGTCCGAAGGGAGGCGTGTCATAAGTGAACTGTGCATGAGTGGCTGCGGTTGCCATCAGACCAACGAGCAGCGTTAAGATTTTCTTTTTCATAGTCGCTTGTGTTTTAGTATATTATTTGATTTATAAATGAAAATCAGGAAAAATAGTTTCTCTGAGTACACTTTCATGTACGTCACATTAGAATTGATAAAACACTCCAATGGTGCCGTAGATAGGGTATAGCGTCTGCTCCACTGTCTTGAAGTCGCTCTTGAAGATACCAGTGAGACCCCAGTTCAGGTCTATTGAGAGTCCCACATTGCGGCAGAACAGCCAGTCGCCACCAATGCCTATGCCAAACTGCAAGGGGCGCATATCTTCACTGAAGTCGTAGGTGGCCCACTCACCTTCCTTGCTGCCAATTTCTATCTTCGGTCCTGTAGGGTCTCCTTGACGGATGTATCCGTCGGAGGCTATGCCGCTGAAGTCTTTGCTGAGCAGCAACGACAGGTATGGACCGCCGCGAAGCACAACCTTGTTGCTGATGCAGTATGAGACTTGTACTGGAAGGCTCAGCATCCACTCGGTGACATCCTGCTTCACATGGCCTGTGAACAAACCTTCAATCTGGCTCGTCCCCTTCTTCAGTTCCATCCTGTATCCTTTTGTTGTCACCTTTGCTTTCATCGACTTGTTCTCTATATGCAGACCCGTGGTTAAGCCCCACTGCTTCTTGACAGGGATGCTAATGTCAAAACCTGCCATGAACGATGGCGTCAGGCTGTAGCTGTCCAAGCTACGGATGGTGGCAGGCATGCCCAAAGGGGCAGTGCCACCGATGCTATAACCTCCCCGCACCTTGAAATGTAGATCATCGGTGGCTGTTGATGCGTTGGCGCAGATGGTTGTGAAAATTATTAAAGTGGTGCTGATAATCAGTTTTTTCGTATTTCCCATATTATTCCTCCTCATGGTCTTTGAATGAAACTTTCACCTCGTCAATATATAGCGTGCTGCCGATTGCACCCTCGAAAGAGGCACCGTCCTTGCTCGAAGAAAACACCAGAGTCAAGTTGTAACCAAGCGATGACAGTATCTTTGGGTCGGCGTCGCTACCCTCAAACAGCATGTCAAATCTTGTCCACTCGTCGGTTGCAGGAAGTGACTTGACCTGAGCTATGCTTATAATGTTCTCGTTTGTAAACACATCGTCGCCGTAGAGCATAATTTTGTTACCATTCTCATCCTCGTTGCGATAGAAAATGGCGTAGATGCTGGCCTCGTCAGTGCGGCCCGGCAACTCTTCCATTTTCGAGTTGGTGAATTTTTCGCCCGGCTTGTACTTGTAGTAGCCTGTAACACGAATAGGCTCTTTGTCCATGGGTATTCCGAACTCTGTTGACTTCAGCGGGTTGATAAGTACGGCAATCATGTTGAAATTGCCAAGGAACAGGTTGCCTGCTGCTATAGGCTTGCCCATCATTTTGCCCAAGTCGCCGGCATACTGTGTGTTTAAGCAGACTCCTTTGCCATTATACCCGTCGGCCACTGACTTTGTCGGGAACTGGTCTGGAGTCCAATTATATTGTACTATGGCCACTCCCTGATTGCCAGATGCCCAGATGTTATGGCGATTTCCTGTCTGGTCTGTCTCAAAGAATGTGTTGTATGTGCTATTGCCTTGCTGTTCAGTGTCTACATTCTCGAAACTGAACATAAAGCTTGGTAGCTCAGCCTCGCGAACCAATACTTTGTATTCTCTTTTCCATGCTCCATCTTCTGAGGTGACGGTGTAGGTCACAGGTCCTTTCGAGAAATCCTGCGGTGAACCATTGGCCGGGTTGATAGTGGCTCCCTGAGTGAGTGTGAAGTGTACGGGTATCTCTGGCAGTGATGCTGTGGGACGTATTGTGAAAACAATCTCGTTTGTGTTCGACGGGATTTTCTCTATAGTCATCTGACTCTTCTTAAAGAACAGCCCTTCATAAGGTTCTCCTTCTTGTACCCAGGCGCTTTCTATATCGCACTCGTTGTTGCGGGGTTCGTCTTTGATGCACGCATTCAACAATACCATGCAACTAAGCGCCGTAACCATTCCTTTTAATACTCTCATTGTTTTTTATGTCTGTTTAATTGTCTTTTTGTAAAATACTTATACTATGGATTTTATTGTTGTTCGCTTAATTGAAGCTCAAATACTCCGGTTGGGAGTGTCCGGCGTAGCACTTCAAGTCGGACATCGACACCAGCTATCACTCCGTGGCTGCGAAGAATGGCCTCTACGGTCTTTCGTGCCAGTTCGGGGTGATTGTTTTCCTCGCTCAGATGGCACAGCCAGATGTTTTTTAGGTTCTCGCTCATGTTCTCCACAATGGCATTGCCACAGCTTGTATTGCTGAGGTGCCCGTTGTCACTCATGATACGGTCTTTTAGATATTGTGGGTAGGGGCCGTGATTGAGCATCTCTATATCGTGATTGGCTTCAATGACAAGATGGTTTGCACGGTTGATGTACTCACACATCTCTTGAGTAATGCAGCCAGCGTCTGTGATTATGCAGATGCTCTGGCCGTCGGCCTCAATATAATAGCCTACGTTGTCTGTCGAGTCATGGGGAACGTCGAATGGTGTTACTGAGAAATCGCCAAGCTTGATGCAGGTGTTCTTTATGACAATGTGTTTCAGCTTGTCGGCTATCTTGCGGGTAACGCAATAATTGCGGTCAATGCCCTGGTGAACGGCTTCTGTGGCGTAGACAGGCAGAGATAGTTCATAACTAAGACTACCCACCGACTTGATGTGGTCGGCATGGTCGTGGGTGATAAGTATGTGGTGCACAGTGTGCAACTGTATACCGTATTCACGGCAGTGTTTTTTCAGCGAGCGTAACCCAACTCCGACGTCGATAAGCAGCGCGTCTTTGTCTGTAGCTATGTAATAGCAATTACCGCTGCTTCCGCTCCCGAAAGACATGAATTTTAGCATTTTAGTTGTTATTTTTTGCAAAAGTAGTAAAAAATGACGGGATAACCAAACTAAATGATTAACTTTGCCAAATATTTTATAATATTTAATTCTTATGAGTAGATTATGGGTGGTTATAGCCATGACATTTATGCTTGGATGCGACGATACTGCAGGCGAGGGTCAGGAGGTTGCAGAGAGGGTGGCAACGGCTTGGGGGCAAGCATATTTCAATTACGACTTTCAGCGGGCTGCCAAGTATGTCACTTCTGAAAGCAACAGGTGGCTCAGCTTTGCTGCGTCAAATATTTATCAGTCCGACGTAGACCTTCTCCGCGAACAGGAAGAGGGGGTAAGTGTTGAGGTTGACGACTATTGTGAACTTGATGACTCTACGGCGGAGGTTATACTCACTGTAAGGAATTTCCTGCAACGTGACACTATAGGACGAGCAGGACGTTTCATCGACGAGGCTGGATACCGTGTGACGGTGGTGAGGCGTGAGGGGCGATCGATGGTCAGAATGGAAGGCCTACCGCGAAGTGAAAAGCATAGTCGCGACTGAAGCGTGGATGGAATAGTGGGTAGTGTTCTTCGTTCTCCTCTTCGTAAGCGGGGTTGATGGCTTTCATGCCAAGGTCGAAGCGCACAATGAAATAGTCGAAGTTGAAGCGTAGACCAACACCGTAGCTGGCTGCTATCTGCGTGGGCAGGTCTTTCAGACTGAACTGACCACCAGGCTGTTCCCGATAGTTGCGCAGTGTCCAGATGTTACCCGCGTCGATAAACAGTGCACCACCAAGCTTCCAGAACAGGTGTGCGCGGTATTCCGCATTTATGTCGAGCTTCATGTCGCCGGTCTGGTTGATGAAGTCTATGCGGCCGTCGTTGCCCTTGAACTTTCCTGGGCCTAACGAACGTACGCTCCAACCGCGCACACTGTTGGCTCCGCCGGAGAAATATCGCTTCTCAAAGGGAAGAACAGTGGAGTTGCCGTATGGATAAGCTACGCCAATACCTATGTGGAACACCAAGTCATTGCCATAATCTAAATGTATGCTTCGCGTAAGGTCGACATCGGCCTTAACGTACTGGGCGTATGCAATGTTGAACAACCTGTACTGTCCGTGACTGTCTTTCGACGCACCTGTCAAGCGCGAACCTAAGTTCAGCACATTGCCCGAACTCTCGATGTTGGTCTTCAGCGCAATCTTGCCGTTGTTGAATGAATAGCCAAACCCAAGCTTGGTAATAAACAGGTCTTCATAGTTGTATCTTAATATGGCATTGCGGCTGTTCTCATTGACTAAGTATTGTTGGCGGAATGTCTCGCTGATCCATGGCATGAATACATAGTTTAGGTCGAGAACGTCCAATTGATACTGACTGCGGCGACTTTGAGTGCTCCATTTGTAACGCCATGCCGTTGAGAGAACACGACGGTGGAACTCCGGGCGGTCCTGGCTGTCGTATAGTAGAGACACCTCGCTCGTAACACCTACAGCCTGACCTGTTCGTCGGTTAAGGAAAGGCATGATGAAGCGGGGGAAGACAAGCCTCGTCTCTATGCTGTATTCTGTGAAATCTTGATTGCGATAGCCCTCAAGACCGCGTATGGCTTCGTAGGCACCACGTAGTTCTATGCTTAGGTTTTCTGAACCTCGAAACAGGTTCCTGTTCTGATAGGTGAGTGATGCTGCTGCGCCGAGGTCGCCGGCTGTGTTGGTTCCTTCTGGCTGGAAACTAAGTGTCGAGGGCTTATTTGTCTGAAGACGTATGTCACAGTCCAGCGTGTCCAGGTTCTGCCTCTCATGGAAGGTGATGTCTGTGTATTTCACCGCACCGAGGCGTCCGAAGTGGTTGTAGGTGTTTCGTAGGCTTGATGCTGAATAGTTATGGCCGACTGCCATCTGGGTGTTCTCCATCAGAACGCTTTTGCGCAAGTGGATAATGCTGTCTGTTGGGTTGCCGGAAAAATAATTGATGCTGCCTATATGGTAGCGGGGATGGAGCGTAACCGAATCGTCATTTATGCGGAATGGAGAGATGTGCATGACAATGTCCACAGTGTGCTGGGCTCTTGACGAGTCGGCACTGAAACTGATATATTCCTTGTGGAAGCGGTAGTAGCCTTGGTCGTTGAGAAGGTTGGTAATTCTCTTGCGCTCAGTGTTTAGTTCTCCTACATTGAATAGCTGGCCTTCTTTTATTCGGGAGTCACCAGACATGTCCAATCCCAGTATGTTGGCTATGACGCTATCTGCTATGTCATATTTCACCGTTCCTAAATAGTAGGGCTCGCCAGGATAGAGAATGTACCGGGTTGTGAGCTTCTTGCCTTTTGACTTTGTCTCAAGTCCGACTTTTGCGTCAAGGAAACCCTCATTATGCAGTTCCTGAGTAAGGCTTTCTGTAGATAACCGGGCTTTGATGCTGTCGAAAATCACAGGCCTCTCTCCCATAGCTCTTAATGTGCGGTTTATCCATCTTGTTGAGTCGCGTCCTGAAAGCGAGTAGACACGCAGGGGAAGCTTAATTGCAGAGAACCAGCGTGAGTTGCTGCGCTGAAGTGTATAGTTGCGTAGCTGACGGGTGTCTATGGCTTTTTGGGTGGAAGTAATTGCTCCAGGCGCAACGGTCACCTCTACATTGTTAAGCAGATAGCTGCCGTCGGGCACATACTTGCTTTCTGCGCACGACAGCAACATTGTGGCAACAGCCACTGCATGGAGGACTTGCTTTATTTTATTCATCAAAAATACCGTTACGGCTTGCAAAGATAAAAAAATATATTTAACTTTGCACCGTATTTCACATCTTTTTACGAAAATGATAAGTAATAGCCAGATAAAATTCATCCGACAGCTTAGTATGAAGAAGTATAGGCAGCGTTCGGGGCTTTTCGTTGCCGAGGGGCCTAAAGTGGTGGGTGACTTGATTAAGGCAGGCTTAGAACCGCACATGGTCTATGCCGTTGACTCTTACATACCGCCAGTTGGTTTGCTTTCTTTTCAGAAAGTGACAGCCGACGAATTGTGTCGCATCAGTTTCCTCCAGCATCCACAGCAGGTTCTTGCTGTCTTTCCTGTTCCACAGACTTCTTGCGTCATGGAAGGAAAAGATTCGTCTTCTGCTGTCATTGGTAGCGGACTGCATATCGCTCTTGATGGCGTGCAGGATCCAGGAAACCTGGGTACTATCATTCGTATAGCCGATTGGTTTGGTATAAACACAGTCTTCTGCAGTCTTGATACTGTTGACGTGTGGAATCCAAAGGTGGTTCAGGCAACGATGGGGAGCATTGCCAGGGTAAAGGTCGTGTATACGTCACTTGTCGACATTTTCAATCATACTAATTTGCCTATTTATGGCACTTTGCTTGACGGCGACGATATTTACGACCAACAGCTGTCGGCACAGGGGATAATTGTCATGGGTAACGAAGGCAATGGCATATCGCACGACATACGGCAATATGTCACGAAGCGCCTGCTGATACCGTCATTCTCTGTTGGCAACTCGGCAGAGTCTCTTAATGTAGCTATTGCTACGGCAATCGTATGTTCAGAGTTCCGCCGTAGGATGTAGTTCCACATTATTATATATATAGCACACGTCAGTTTCTTTATGACTTCAGGTTCTTTAGGCCGCTTTCGCTGTCTTGCTCTTTTGTCATAAATTCCGAAAACTTTTGCATTTCGCTGAAAATAATTGCCGAAAAATTTGGTGGGAATCCTAAAAGTGTGTACCTTTGCACCCGCTTTCGCTCAAAAAGCTGGCGGAGGCTTAGAGAAGGAGTTCTTTGAAAGAATTACATAGACAGATGAAGGTAGTACAAGAAGCAGGGCGCGCCCTATGGGCGTGCCTTGGGTAACAGAAGAGAACCGTCGATTCGGGCCGCCGCCTCATGGCGCCGGCCGTTGAATTATGAAGAAGGGTGCTTCAGCTTGATACCGGATGGTCGTCCTGGGACAGAGA
>JAFSKJ010000066.1 GCA_017449025.1 Prevotella sp.
ACGTAAATTAAAGCCCGTAACTCCGGGTCAAAGACACAAGATTATTGGCACGTTCGAGGATATTACTGCATCCGTGCCAGAGAAGTCTCTCGTTTACGGTAAGCGTTCTACCGGCGGTCGAAACAACACCGGTAAGATGACCGTTCGCTACATGGGCGGCGGCCACAAGAGGAAGTATCGTCTCATCGACTTCAAGCGAGAGAAAGATGGTGTTCCAGCTGTAGTAAAGACAATAGAGTACGATCCAAACCGCTCGGCACGCATCGCTCTGTTGTTCTACGCTGATGGTGAAAAACGTTATATTATTGCTCCTAATGGACTGCAGGTCGGCGCTACGCTGATGTCTGGAGCAGACGCAGTGCCCGAGGTGGGTAATGCGCTGCCGCTGGCCAACATCCCAGTAGGTACGGTGATTCACAACATTGAGCTCCGTCCCGGCCAGGGTGCATTGCTCGTCCGTTCGGCAGGTAATTTTGCTCAGCTGACTTCACGTGAAGGCAGCTACTGCGTGATTAAGCTACCTTCGGGCGAAACCCGAAAGGTGCTTTCTGCTTGTAAGGCTACTGTTGGTAGTGTAGGTAATTCTGACCATGCGCTGGAGCAGTCGGGTAAGGCCGGACGCTCACGCTGGCTCGGACGTAGACCACACAACCGCGGTGTGGTTATGAACCCGCACGATCACCCGATGGGCGGTGGTGAAGGACGTCAGTCTGGTGGACATCCGCGTTCACGCAAGGGCCTGTATGCTAAGGGTCTTAAGACGCGCGCACCGAAGAAGCTTTCGAACAAGTACATTATCGAAAGAGCTAATAAGAAGTAATCACGAAGTTAACAAAGAGTAAATTATGAGTCGTTCATTAAAAAAAGGCCCGTACATTAACGTATCACTCGAGAAGAAAATTCTCGACATGAACGAGAGTGGAAAGAAAAATGTCGTGAAGACGTGGGCCAGAGCTTCAATGATTTCCCCGGATTTCGTGGGACATACTGTTGCAGTTCACAATGGAAATAAGTTTATCCCGGTCTACATTACCGAGAACATGGTCGGACACAAGCTGGGCGAGTTCTCACCCACACGTCGCTTCGGTGGCCATGCCGGCAACAAGAAGTAAGCTCCAGGATAAGGAAACATTAAGAAATTAAGAAATTAAAATAATGGGAGCAAGAAAAAGATTAGCGGCTGAGAAAAGAAAAGCAGCCAATAAGACACAGTATTTTGCAAAGCTGAAAGGCTGCCCCTCGTCACCTCGCAAGATGCGCTATGTCGTAGACATGATCCGCGGCATGGAGGTTAATCGAGCACTTGGCGTGCTTCGGTTCTCGAAGAAGGCTGCAGCCGTAGATGTTGAGAAACTCCTCCGCTCGGCCATCGCCAACTGGGAGGCAAAGAACGACCGCAAGGCCGAAGACGGTGAACTCTTCGTCACTCGCGTGTTCGTGGATGAGGGAGTAACTCTCAAGAGAATGAGACCTGCACCGCAGGGACGTGGATATCGCATTCGTAAGCGTTCTAACCATGTTACTCTGTTTGTTGATGCTAAAACTAATGACGTAAAAGAATAAGTATGGGACAGAAAGTAAATCCAATTAGCAACCGTCTGGGTATTGTAAGAGGTTGGGATTCAAACTGGTACGGAGGAAAGAGCTTCGGTGAAAATATCGTTGAGGACCAGAAAATCCGTAAGTATCTCAACGAGCGCCTGGCAAAGGCAAGCGTCTCGAAGATTGTCATCGAGCGTACGCTGAAGCTGGTCACCATCACTATCTGCACGGCACGTCCGGGCATCGTCATTGGTAAGGGCGGACAGGATGTAGACAAACTGAAAGAAGAGCTGAAGAAACTTTACGACAAGGAGATACAAATCAACATCTTTGAAGTGAAGCGTCCTGAACTCGACGCAACAATCGTTGCCAACAACATAGCTCGCCAGGTGGAGGGCAAGATTGCTTATCGTCGAGCCATCAAGATGGCCATCCAGAATACCATGCGCGCTGGGGCAGAGGGCATCAAAGTGCTCATCTCCGGCCGACTGAACGGTGCTGAAATAGCACGAAGCGAGATGTTTAAGGAAGGACGCACTCCACTGCATACCTTCCGTGCTGACATTGACTATTGCCACACTGAGGCCCTGACAAAGGTTGGCCTGCTGGGCATTAAGGTGTGGATATGCCGCGGTGAGGTTTATGGCGACGTAGACCTGACGCCCAACTTCTCGCAGGACAAGAGCGCAGGGCGCTCGGCTGGTCGAAATGGTGGTGACAGGAAGTTCCGTAACAAGAAGAGTAATAATCGTTAAAAGTAGAAGCTTATTATGTTACAACCTAAGAGAGTTAGATATAGAAGACCTCAGGACGGACGCGGCAACAAAGGCAACGCCCACCGAGGCACAACCCTGGCTTTTGGCTCATTTGGCATTAAGACCATGGATGCCAAGTGGATTGACAGCCGCCAGATTGAGGCCGCACGTGTGGCCATCAACCGTTACATGAACCGCGAAGGCCAGGTATGGATTCGCATCTTCCCCGACAAGCCTATCACACGTAAGCCCGCTGACGTGCGAATGGGTAAAGGTAAGGGTGACCCTGCAGGATGGGTAGCTCCTGTAACACCAGGACGCATCCTCTTTGAAGTTGAAGGAGTGCCCTTCGACGTTGCAAAGGAGGCTCTTCGCCTTGGTGCTCAGAAACTACCGGTAAAGACAAAGTTTGTTGTTAGACGTGATTACGATAAAAACGCTTAATTGAGATGAAGACAAAGGAAATCAAAGAGCTTGAGACCAAAGACCTGGTCGAGCGCATCGAGGATGAGGTTGCAAAGTACAATCAGATGAAGTTGAACCACGCAATCGCACCGCTGGAGAATCCCTCTCGGATTAAGACTGCTCGTCGTGACATCGCACGTCTGAAGACGGAACTCCGTCAGAGAGAACTTAACAAATAACAATGGTCCAGATGGAAACAAGAAATTTAAGAAAGACAAGACAGGGTGTCGTTATCAGCAACAAAATGGATAAAACCATTGTTATTGCCGCCAAGTTCAAGGAGAAGCACCCGATTTATGGTAAGTTCGTACAGAAGACGAAGAAGTACCATGCACACGATGAGAAGAATGAGTGCCAGGTAGGAGATACTGTGCTCATTATGGAGACCCGCCCACTCTCTAAGACCAAGAGATGGCGTTTAGTACAAATTGTAGAAAAAGCTAAGTAATTATGATACAAGCAGAATCAAGACTTACAGTAGCTGACAACAGCGGCGCACGCGAATGCCTCTGCATACGCGTTCTGGGTGGTACACGCCGCCGCTATGCAAGCGTGGGTGACGTCATCGTCGTTGCCGTCAAAAGCGCTATTCCCACGAGTGACGTGAAAAAGGGTGCAGTATCGAAGGCTTTGATTGTTCGTACCAAGAAGGAAATCCGACGCGCCGATGGCTCATACATCCGCTTCGACGACAATGCTTGCGTACTGCTGAACAATGCCGGTGAGCTTCGCGGTAGCCGTATCTTCGGCCCCGTGGCACGTGAACTCCGAGCTGTGAATATGAAAGTCGTTTCATTGGCACCTGAGGTACTTTAACAATTTAATGATTAAGAGTAATGGCTAAGTTACATATCAAGAAAAATGATAAAGTCATCGTCCTGGCCGGTGAGGACAAGGGCAAGACTGGAAAGGTGCTGAAGGTGTTGGTAGAGAAGCAGCGTGCAATTGTTGAGGGAATCAACATCGTCAACAAGAGCTCTAAGCCCAGCGCCAAGAACCCTCAGGGAGGCTTCGAGAAGGTAGAGGCCCCTATACACATTTCTAATTTAAGTTTGATCGACCCGAAGAGCGGCAAGCCTACACGTATCGCTATCAAGCGTGAGGGAAAGAATGTCACTCGTATCGCTAAAAAGTCAGGAGAGGAGATTAAGTAATGGCAAATACAGCACAACTTAAGCAGGTATACAAGGAGCAGATTGCTCCCGCCCTGCAGAAGCAGTTCAACTACAGTTCTACGATGCAGACTCCCGTCCTGAAGAAGATTGTAGTCAATCAGGGACTCGGTGACGCTACACAGGACAAGAAAATCATTGATGTGGCCATCAATGAGATTTCGGCCATCTGCGGCCAGAAGGCTGTGGCAACATATTCAAAGAAGGATATTGCCAACTTCAAACTCCGTAAGAAGATGCCCATCGGCGTCATGGTGACACTGCGCCGCGAGCGCATGTATGAATTCCTCGAGAAACTGGTGCGCATAGCACTGCCCCGTATCCGCGACTTCAAGGGTATCGAGAGCAAGTTCGATGGACGTGGCAACTACACGCTCGGTATTCAGGAGCAGATCATCTTCCCTGAGATTAACATCGATTCCGTTGACCGTATCCAGGGCATGAACATAACCTTCGTTACCTCGGCTAAGACCGATGAGGAAGGGTATGCACTGCTGAAGGCTTTCGGTCTTCCTTTCAAGAACGCTAAAAACGACTAAGAGATATGGCAAAAGAATCAATGAAGGCCCGCGAGGTCAAGCGCGCCAAGCTCGTTGCACGTTATGCCGAAAAGCGCGCCGCCTTGAAGAAGGTCATTGCTACGGCCGACGTGGAAACTGAAGAGGGTGCCATGAAGGCATACGATGCTGCCCGCAAGCTGCAGAGCATTCCACGCAATGCCAACCCAATCCGCCTGCATAACCGTTGCAAACTCACCGGACGCCCCAAAGGCTATATGCGTCAGTTCGGACTCTCGCGTATACAGTTCCGCGAGATGGCTTCGGCTGGACTCATTCCAGGCGTGAAGAAGGCAAGCTGGTAAGAAAAAGCATGATATTTATTGTTTAATATTGTCGGGGGAGTCCCGATTAATTAAAACTTATTTTATGACAGATCCAATAGCAGATTATCTGACCAGACTCAGAAACGCAATCATGGCTCATCACCGTGTCGTTGAGGTTCCTGCGTCTAACTTGAAGAAGGAAATCACAAAGATCCTCTTCGAGAAGGGATACATCCTGAACTACAAGTTCGTTGAGGATGGTCCTCAGGGTACTATCAAGGTCGCCTTGAAGTATGACCCTCAAACAAAAGAGAACGCTATCAAGTACTTGAAGCGCGTCTCAACACCAGGTCTTCGCCAGTATACTGGCTACAAGGACATGCCGAGAGTAATTAACGGACTGGGTATAGCAATCTTATCCACGTCCCAGGGTGTAATGACAGACAAGGAGGCCGCACAGCTCAAGATTGGCGGTGAGGTTCTTTGCTACGTTTATTAATTGGAGGATTGAGTATGTCAAGAATAGGAAAATTGCCAATTAGTATTCCCGCTGGTGTTACTATTGCTCAGGGCAACGACGGTGTAGTGACTGTGAAAGGACCCAAGGGAGAGCTTTCGCAGAAGGTTGATCCTTCTATCAAGATGAAGGTCGAGGATGGTCATGTCACATTTGAGATTAATGAGGATAGTCCTGTGAATGTTAAGCAGAAGCAGGCTTTCCATGGCCTGTATCGCGCACTTGTAAACAATATGGTTGTCGGTGTCAGCGAAGGCTATAAGAAGGAGATGGAACTCATAGGCGTAGGCTACCGTGTGTCTAACCAGGGCAACCTCATCGAGTTCTCGTTGGGTTACACTCACCCCATCTTCATCCAGCTTCCTAAGGAAGTGAAGGTTGAAACCAAGATGGAGCGTAACCAGAATCCCCAGATAATACTGGAGTCTTGCGACAAGCAGCTGCTTGGTATGATTTGCGCTAAGATTCGTTCTTTCCGTATGCCTGAGCCTTATAAAGGAAAAGGTATCTTGTTTAAGGGTGAGGTTATCCGCCGTAAGTCGGGTAAGTCTGCATCTGCTAAGTAATTCTAAATTTCTAATATAAAATAAATAAGGAATTATGACGATTAAGAAAGTTGAAAGACGAATAAAGATCAAATATAGAATTCGCAAGAGCGTCTTCGGCACTGCCGAGCGTCCTCGTATGAGCGTGTTCCGCTCCAACAAGCAGATATACGTTCAGGTGATTAACGACTTGGAAGGTAAAACGCTTGCAGCTGCATCTTCGCTTGGATTGGAGACAATGCCGAAGATTCAGCAGGCAGAGAAGGTTGGTGAGATGATTGCCAAGAAGGCACAGGAGGCCGGAGTAAGTGCCGTTGTCTTCGACCGTAATGGCTATCTCTATCACGGACGTGTAAAGTCTCTGGCCGATGCAGCTCGTAAAGGTGGACTTAAATTCTAAACGATTATGGCAATGAAAAACGTAAAAGTAAATAGTGACGTAGAGTTGAAAGACAGATTGGTTGCCATCAACCGTGTTACCAAGGTAACGAAGGGCGGTCGCACCTTTACATTCGCAGCTATAGTGGTTGTCGGCGACGGCAATGGCATAATTGGCTGGGGACTGGGTAAGGCCGGTGAGGTCACCGCAGCTATCGCCAAGGGTGTTGAGGCTGCCAAGAAGAATCTGGTGAAGGTTCCCGTGCTGAAAGGCACTATTCCTCATGAGATGGAGGCACACTTCGGTGGTGCCCAGGTGTTCCTCAAGCCGGCTGCTGCCGGTACGGGACTCGTGGCCGGCGGTGCTATGCGCGCTGTGCTTGAAAGCGCCGGAGTGAAGGACGTGCTCGCTAAGTCGAAAGGGTCTTCAAACCCCCACAACCTCGTGAAGGCTACCATCGCTGCTCTCTGTCAGATGCGCGATGCATATACGGTTGCCGGTACTCGTGGTATCAGCATGGATAAAGTGTTTAACGGATAAAGGAGAGCAATAATATGGCAACAATAAAGATAAAGCAAATTAAGAGCAAGATCGGTTATCCGATTGACCAGAAGCGTACGCTCCAGGCTCTCGGCCTGCGTAAAATCTCTCAGGTAGTAGAGGTTGAGGACAATCCTTCCATCCGTGGCATGATTCGTAAGGTTCATCACTTGGTGACCGTTGTTGAGTAATTAACAGTATAAAAAGGAGATTCAATTATGAAACTTAATAGTTTGAAGCCTGCAGCTGGCTCTACTCACTCACGTCGTCGTATCGGCCGTGGTCCCGGTTCGGGACTTGGTGGTACTTCCACACGTGGTCACAAGGGTGCAAAGGCTCGCTCAGGTTATAAGAGAAAGATTGGTTTTGAAGGTGGTCAGATGCCACTGCAGCGCCGCTTGCCAAAGTCTGGCTTCAAGAACATCAACCACAAAGAGTACTTCGCAGTAAACCTGTCAACCATCCAGAAACTGGCAGAGAACAAGAAACTCACCAAGATTGGCATCCAAGAGCTTATTGCTGCTGGTCTTACCAATGGTAAGGAGCTGGTGAAGGTTCTTGGCAATGGTGAGCTCAAGGCCAAGGTTGACGTTGAGGCAAACGCTTTCTCAAAGACTGCCGAGGAGGCTATCAAGGCATTAGGTGGTAACGCAACAATAATCTAATAGTAAGATGAAGAAGTTAATAGAGACACTGAAGAACATTTTTAAGATTGAGGACTTGCGCCAGCGCATTCTCATAACAATTCTGTTCACGGCAATTTACCGTTTCGGCTCGTTTGTTGTGCTTCCGGGCATTAACCCAGCCATGTTGGACAAGCTGCAGTCACAGACAGCCGGCGGCCTGATGTCGCTGCTGGACATGTTCTCCGGTGGAGCTTTTTCCAATGCGTCTATCTTCGCACTTGGAATCATGCCTTACATCTCGGCTTCTATCGTAATGCAGCTGCTTGCTGTCGCTGTTCCTTATTTCCAGAAGATGCAGCGTGAAGGTGAGAGCGGACGCAAGAAGATTAGTCAGTATACACGCGTGTTGACAATAGCTATACTGCTGTTCCAGGCACCGAGCTACCTGATTAACCTGAAAATGACATCAGGAGCAGCCCTTGCCTCTGGCATCGACTGGTTCTGGTTCATGTTCCCTGCCACAATCATACTTGCCGCAGGCAGTATGTTCATCCTTTGGTTGGGTGAGCGCATTACGGATAAAGGTATTGGAAATGGTGTCTCGCTTATCATTATGATAGGTATCATCGCACGTCTGCCACAGGCGTTCATACAGGAGGTGAGCTCACGCTTCACCGCTATCACTGGTGGTGGTCTGGTGATGTTCCTTGTCGAGATAATCATCCTCTACGCAGTTGTTTGCGCATCTATAGTTCTGGTACAGGGAGTCCGCAAGATTCCTGTACAGTATGCAAAGCGCGTTGTTGGAAACAAGACTTATGGTGGTGCACGCCAGTACATTCCACTGAAGCTGTTCGCAGCCAATGTGATGCCTATCATCTTTGCCCAGGCAATTATGTTCATCCCCCTGGCTATCGTTCAGTATTCGGCACCGGAGAATGCAAGCTGGTTCGTACGCTCTATGCTCGATCATCACAGCTGGACATATAATATCATTTTTGCCCTGCTAATCATTGCATTCACGTACTTCTACACCGCTATTACCTTGAATCCCACTCAGATGGCTGAAGACATGAAGCGTAACAACGGTTTCATTCCAGGTGTCAAGCCTGGCAAGGATACCGCTGAGTTCATTGACACAGTGATGTCGCGCATTACGCTGCCAGGCTCACTGTTCATAGCTTTCATCGCCATTATGCCGGCATTCGCCAGCCTTCTGAACGTGCAAGACGCTTTTTCTCAGTTCTTCGGCGGAACGTCGCTGTTGATTCTTGTAGGTGTGGTGCTTGACACACTCGCACAGATTGAGAGTCACCTGCTTATGCGTCATTACGACGGTCTTCTCAGTTCTGGCCGTATACACGGCCGCGGTATGCAGGCCTACTAATTCTTCTATGAAGATATTTCTGAAGACTGAAGATGAATTAGAGCTGATGCGCCAGGCTAACCAACTTGTTGGTCGTACGCTTGGCGAGTTGGCAAAACATATCAAGTCTGGTGTAACGACCCTCCAGTTGGATAAGATTGCGGACGAGTTCATACGTGACCACGGAGCCGTCCCAACATTCAAGGGTTTCCCTAATCCTTATGGAGGGCCGTTTCCCGCCAGCATTTGTACCTCTGTCAATGATGTTGTCGTCCATGGGGTCCCATCTGACAATGTCGTCCTTAAAGATGGCGATATCATTTCTGTGGATTGCGGTACTTTGCTCAACGGCTTCAATGGTGATTCTGCCTATACATTCTGTGTCGGCGAGGTAACTGAAGAAGTGAAGCAATTGTTGCAGGTCACAAAAGAGGCACTCTTCCTCGGTATTGATGCTGCTCAAGCAGGAAAGCATCTGGGAGACATAAGTTCGGCAGTACAAGACCATTGCGAAAAGCAACACTATGGAATCGTACGTGAACTCACCGGTCATGGAATCGGACATGAGATGCATGAAGATCCTCCCGTACCTAATTATGGTCGCCGTGGTAATGGAGTTATGCTAAAGGCAGGTATGTGTATCGCCATCGAGCCTATGATAACAATGGGAAAACGTGACATATACCTTGACTCCGACCGCTGGAGTGTTAGAACACGCGACGGCAAACCAGCTGCTCACTTTGAGCATACTATTGCAGTTTGTCGCGGAAGGGCTGAGATATTATCATCTTTCGAGGAAATAGAAAAAGTAGAAGAAAAACAAAATTAGCGTATGGCAAAACAATCTGCTATTGAGCAGGATGGAACAATCATCGAGAGCCTCTCGAACGCGATGTTCCGGGTAGAACTTGAAAACGGAGTTCAGATTATTGCACACATTTCAGGCAAGATGCGCATGCACTATATTCGCATCCTTCCTGGCGATAAGGTAAAGGTCGAGATGAGTCCATATGACCTTACCAAAGGTAGAATTGTATTCAGATACAAATAAACAATAGAGAAAGAGTTATGAAGACAAGAGCATCATTGAAGAAACGTACCCCTGACTGCAAGATTGTACGTCGTAAGGGGCGCCTGTTTGTTATCAACAAGAAGAACCCTAAGTACAAGATGCGTCAGGGTTAATGTTAAATAAGCATAAATAAGGCGACATTTCCGTTTTTTATTGTTACCTTTGCATGCTTTTAGCAAATTTCGAAATTTAACGGTTTATTTTTTTACTAATTTTTTACAATGGCAATAAGAATTGTTGGAGTAGATTTGCCCCAGAATAAGCGTGGCGAAATCGCATTGACCTATATCTATGGTATTGGTCGAAGTAGTTCAGCAAAGATATTGGACAAGGCTGGCGTAAGCCGCGACCTGAAGGTCAACGAGTGGAGTGACGATCAGGCAGCTAAAATCCGCGAAATTATCAGTGCTGAATTCAAAGTTGAAGGTGATCTCCGCAGTGAGATTCAGTTGAATATCAAGCGTCTGATGGATATTGGTTGCTATCGTGGCGTCCGTCATCGTAATGGTCTTCCCGTTCGTGGTCAAAGCACAAAGAATAACGCTCGTACCCGCAAGGGTAAGAAGAAGACTGTTGCTAACAAGAAAAAGGCTACGAAGTAAAATTTAAAGTTTAAAGTTTAAGATTTAAAGTTTAAAGATTATGGCAAAGAAAACAGTCACTTCTAAGAAGAGAAATGTCCGTGTGACGGCTATGGGCCAGCTCCATGTTCACAGCTCTTTCAATAATATTATTGTTACCCTCACCAATGACGAGGGCCAGGCCATTTCATGGTCGTCAGCCGGTAAAATGGGCTTCCGTGGTTCAAAGAAGAACACACCGTACGCTGCCCAGATGGCTGCTGAGGATTGCGCAAAGGTTGCATACGACCTAGGACTGCGCAAGGTGAAGGCTTACGTAAAGGGGCCCGGAAACGGTCGTGAGTCTGCTATACGTGCCATCCATGGTGCAGGCATTGAGGTTATTGAGATTGTCGATGTAACTCCGCTCCCACACAACGGGTGTCGTCCCCCGAAGCGCCGTCGCGTATAATCAACATAGCGTTAAATATCTACTCGTAATAACGAAACAGAATCATTTATTTGAATTATGGCAAGATATATTGGACCGAAATCAAAAATTGCCCGCCGATTTGGAGAAGCCATCTTCGGCCCGGACAAAGTTTTGTCCCGCAGGAACTTCCCTCCGGGACAGCATGGCAATAACCGCCGTCGCAAACAGTCGGAGTATGCTGTCATGTTGGCAGAGAAGCAAAAGGCCAAGTATACTTATGGTGTACTTGAGCGCCAGTTCCGTAACATGTTTGAGAAGGCCGCAAAGGCTGAGGGCATCACCGGTGAGGTGTTGCTTCAGAACCTAGAGAGCCGACTCGACAATGTTGTGTTCCGTCTGGGTATTGCCCCTACTCGTGCAGCAGCTCGTCAGCTCGTTGGTCATAAGCACATCACGGTTGATGGCAATGTAGTTAATATTCCGTCTTACGTTGTTAAGCCTGGACAGATTGTTGCTGTGCGCGAGAAATCTAAATCTCTTGAAGTCATCGAGGCAGCACTTGCAGGTTTCAACCACAGCAAGTATCCTTGGATTGAGTGGGACGAAGCCATCAAGGGTGGCAAGTTCCTGCACAAGCCTGACCGTGCCGACATCCCAGAGAATATTAAGGAGCAGTTAATCGTTGAGTTGTACTCTAAAAACTAAAAATCATTAAGTTAATGGCGATATTAGCATTTCAAAAACCTGATAAAGTCGTAATGTTGGAAGCGTCGGACAAGTTCGGCAAGTTCGAATTTCGTCCGTTAGAGCCAGGATTCGGTGTCACTATCGGCAATGCCCTGCGCAGAATCCTTCTTTCATCGCTTGAGGGTTATGCTATCAACACTATCCGTATCGGTGGCGTTGAGCATGAGTTCTCATCTGTGCCAGGTGTTAAGGAGGATGTTACCAACATTATCTTGAACTTGAAGCAAGTAAGGTTCAAGCAAGTAGTGGAAGAATTCGAGAACGAAAAAGTCTCTATCACCGTCGAGAATTCTACCGAGTTTAAAGCCGGTGATATAGGCAAGTATCTGACTGGATTTGAGGTGCTTAATCCCGAATTGGTGATTTGTCATTTAGATTCCAAAGCATCGATGCAGATTGACCTGACCATTAACAAAGGTCGTGGTTATGTCCCCGCTGACGAGAACCGCGAGTTCTGCACCGACGTTAATGTGATAGCAATCGACTCTATTTACACACCTATCCGCAATGTGAAGTATAGCGTTGAGCCATATCGTGTCGAGCAGAAAACCGACTACGACAAGCTTGTGCTTGAGGTCACTACGGACGGTTCCATACACCCGAAGGACGCCTTGAAGGAGGCTGCCAAGATACTTATCTATCACTTCATGCTCTTCTCCGACGAGAAGATTACCCTTGAGAACACAGACACAGAGGGTAACCAGGAGTTTGATGAGGAGGTACTGCACATGCGCCAGCTGCTTAAGACCAAGCTAACCGACATGAACCTCTCAGTTCGTGCACTGAACTGCCTGAAGGCCGCAGACGTAGAGACCCTCGGCGATCTCGTACAGTACAACAAGACAGACCTCCTTAAGTTTAGAAACTTTGGTAAGAAATCGCTCACGGAGCTTGATGATTTGCTCGAGAGTCTGAATCTGTCGTTTGGAACCGACATTTCTAAGTATAAACTGGACAAAGAGTAATACAAGAGATAATTACTTTGCCCAAAAAAAGTAAAGTCAAACAATGAGACACAATAAGAAATTCAATCATCTCGGTCGTACTGCAGACCATCGCGCAGCCATGCTTGCCAATATGGCTATTTCGCTGATTATGCACAAAAGAATCACTACGACCGTTGCCAAGGCAAAGGCACTTAAAAAGTATGTAGAGCCGCTGATTACGAAGGCAAAGGAAGATTCTACTAACTCGCGCCGTGTAGTGTTCAGCTATCTGCAGAACAAAGAGGCCATCAAGGAACTCTTTGGCTCTGTGGCTGAGAAGGTGGGTGACCGTCCAGGCGGTTATACACGCATCATAAAGTTAGGTTTCCGTCAGGGTGATGCCGCACAGATTTGCTTCATCGAGCTTGTCGATTTTGATCCTGAAATGGCTAAGGAGACTGGTAAGAAGAAGACACGTCGCTCACGCCGCTCTTCTGCCACCAAGGCTGAGGCTCCTACTAATGAGGCTCCTGTGGCTCCAGTCGTAGAGGAGACTTCTGCTCCAGCTGATGAGAAAAAGGAAACAGAGTAAGCAATTCCACTTTGTGGGTAACGTAATAATCTGAGAGGGTGTGTCAAATGGGCACACCCTCTTTATAGTTTAGCCCGACATGGTAACCTGAGTTCAGGATAAATAGCGAGTGTGGATAGCTACCACAAAGGGTTTGCGGCCTGTTTGAGTGTGACATGA
The DNA here is from genome assembly GCA_017449025.1 of Prevotella sp. Classification (GTDB taxonomy): domain Bacteria; phylum Bacteroidota; class Bacteroidia; order Bacteroidales; family Bacteroidaceae; genus Prevotella. The sequence goes on from JAFSKJ010000066.1 coordinate 13,220, forward strand.
GTGTGAGTTTCAGAACGCGGGCGCTCTCGCCCGCCACTCCCTAATATCCACGCGCGCTAACCAAGCCCCCTCCGGCTCCTTAGGGGGAGTGCAATGGCATAGAATCATCCCCCCAAGGGGGACAGGAGGGGGCTTCTAAAGCCTCTGAGCATGATAGTTTTTCCGCCTAAAGTTTTGCTCATTGGAAAAAAATGCGTACTTTTGCAGCAACCAAACAAAGAAAGGCTTATGATTACCGTTGCGAACCCTATTTACGACGTGGTGTTCAAGTACCTGATGGAAGACCGGCGCATAGCCCGCACCATACTGTCAGCTCTGCTGAAAGAGGACATCCTGGAGGTTGAAATGCGTCCCCATGAGTATGTTAACGACAAGCGCGACTCTGTGTCGGTGCTTCGTATCGACTTCGGTGCCCGTGTGCGTCGTGCCGACGGCTCAGAGCATCTCATACTCATAGAGCTGCAGAAGACTTGGCTTGAGACC
>JAFSKJ010000067.1 GCA_017449025.1 Prevotella sp.
CAGTGAGCCAGTAGTATTCCATGTGACCACACTTTGGGCAGACCCCAAGTTCTTTCAAACGGACATCTTTGAAATAATCTATACAACTCTCCTCTGTAGGAAACCGATATTCAAATTGACTAAGCAGCATAACTCATACTTTTTTCTGCAAAGTTAGCTACTTTTATTGAGGTATGCAAGCTTTTAGGAACTTATCACCACACGGAGAAAGTCTTTCAGAGTGCAATCCGCGGCGTTCTTTTTTCCGCAGGTCCTTCGGACACTACGGTTACTGAGCGGTGACCCCTTTGGGGTCATACTGAGGTCCAACCGTCAGCTCGAGTATTTTCGGTGAGGTTTTTGGGGTTAATCACACATGTTGCAACCCCTCTCGCAGTACTTATTGGGAAACGTCGTAGGGACTTACTTTATGTATGTCCGATTCTATTCGGGTTTCGGACATACATAAAGTAAGTCCCTACTAAATAGGACATACATAAAGTAAGTCCCTACTAAATAGTTTTTTTTGGGTCGGATTTGTTTGATTTCTGCCCCGGATGGGGCACTCATCTTGAGGGTGCTGAGTAGATACTTGGGCTGTTACTTTCCATAATAATTCCTAAAAGGCAAGGCAGGATTGCAGTAGTGTCGGAAAAATGTAGTAACTTTGCATTTGGAATACACATTATTTATTTGTACGCATGAAAAAGTTTACGATGATGGTGGTAGTCGCCTTGATGGCTACAGTGGGTATCTATGCACAGGACGGCTATGAGGACAGCAAGCACGAGATTGGTATCAGTTATGGTGCGCTTTCGAACTCTACGTGGCAGGCCATCGGCGAAAGCATGGGCACCAGCATTGCTTCGGTAGGAAGTATTAGGTATGACGACGGCGACATCATCGGGGCAATAGGCCTGGAATATTTCTATCACGTCAGCCCAGTGATTGGCGTAGGTGCTGTAGGCACTTATACCAGGGAGACGAAGAACCTCTACTTCGGCAACAACAAGTCGGGTGATGCAAAGAACACGTTCATCTCCGTGCTGCCCGCTGTAAAGTTCAACTGGCTGCGCAAGAAATACTTAGGCATGTACTCGAAGGTTGCCGCAGGTGTGACGTTCACCTCGAAGAAAGAGGAATACACGCGGAGCGACACTGAGAACCGCTCGGAAAACAAAGTCAACTTCAACTGGCAAGTCTCTGCCTTTGGCTTGGAGGCGGGTAGTCCTTACATACGTGCTTTCATTGAACTGGGCGTAGGCGAACAGGGTGTTGCGCTTACCGGTATCCGCTTTAAGTTCTGACAAGAGATTTGTAATCACTTGAGTTATTGACATATTTAATTGTTTCAACGTATGAAAAAGTTTATGACAATGGTAGTAGCCGCCATGATGGCTGCAATGAGTGTGAACGCGCAGAGCGAGGTTGGAGGTATGTGGCTGAAGCCCATGGTGGGTGGAACATTTGCCAAGTTTACATCTACTGACAACGCTAAGTTTAAGCTGGGACTCGTGGGCGGTGGTGAGTTCGGCTTCCAGGTGGCCAGCCCCTTTGCCTTGACAGCGGGCGTGCTGGTGGGCATGCAGGGAGCGAAATACGACGACAACAGTTACATGAGGGACTACAAGGGCACCGCGACGTATCTGAACATCCCCATTCTGGCCAATGTCTATATTGTGAAGGGCCTGGCCATCAAGGCTGGTTTGCAGCCTGGATTCCTGCTCTCCGCAAAGTGGAAGGGTGAGGAAAATTTTAACGGAAAGTGGGAGAAGTACGACGAGTCGAGCACGGAAGGCATGAAAAAGGTCGACCTGAGCATACCCCTCGGCCTGTCGTATGAGTTTGCCGACTTCGTCATCGACGCCCGCTACAACCTCGGCCTGACCAAGATTTACGACAGTGAGCATGTCGATGCCAAGAACAGCGTCTTCATGTTGACCTTGGGTTACAAGATCGGGTTCTAAATAGGAGACGGACTTAACATTCTTTTGCTGCTGGCCTTGCCGACCGCAGTCCTGGGTCCCTCAGGATGTGGCAGCAAGGCCAGCAGTATACTGGAAGAGCAGTATGAAAAAGCAGCCCCCGGAATCACTTCCAAGAACTGCCACACTATTTCAATGACGATTCTGTCTAAAAGCAAGGAGCATCACGCCCCATCTTTGTTATCCTTTCCACAATCTTTTTTGTATTCACCTTCACAGGCTTTCTACCTATTGAAACAAACAATCTAAAAACCTTTACCAATAACTAAAAACCTAAAAACGATTCCCGGTTTCGTAAAGCCCGTTGGCTAAATCCGGGTGGCAAATATACCATTTATAATACTAACCAAAACAATCTCATTTAACTTTCTCAAAACAATCACCATTGTCTCTCTCGTCATTTTTCCTTTTGACGATGCAAAGGTACGGTGTTTTTTCGTCACGGCAATCATCAGAAACGCATTTTTCTCCAAAAAGTGCCTACTTATTGACATAAATCAAACGTTTGTGTTCGCACACAGCAACAATTCGCATCAAATAATGCTAAAAAAGCCCACGTCTTTCATTTCTTTTAAGTAACTTTGTGCCACAATAGAAGAAACATGTCCCAATGAACCACGTAAACATTACCAGACAGTCGGCCATGAAAGAGCTGCGCGACTATGTGATGATATTCATAGCCATGATGTCATACGCAATAGGATGGTCAGTGTTCCTGCTGCCGAACAACATCACCACAGGCGGTATGGCCGGTGTGTCGTCGATTATTTACTGGGGTACAGGCCTGCCTGTGCAGTACACTTACTTTGCCATCAACGCCGCCCTGCTGCTCTTAGCCCTGAAGATCTTGGGCCTGCGCTTCTGCATGAAAACCATCTACGCCGTGGTGGTGCTCACCGTGGCCATAGCGGTTTCTGGCTCATACTACAGCGGCCACCTTTTAGCCGACCAGCCTTTCATGGCGTCGATCATCGGAGCAGTGTTCTGCGGCTGCGGAGTGGGCCTCGGCCTTGCCAACAACGGCTCCACCGGCGGCACCGACATCATTGCCGCCGTAATCAACAAGTACCGCGACATATCACTCGGGCGGGTCATCATGATTTGCGACGTGGTGATAATCACCAGCTCCTATCTCGTTCTTAAAGACTGGGAGCGAGTCATCTACGGATACGTTGTGCTCTACGTCACCGCCTTCTGCATAGACCAGGTGGTCAACTCGGCGCGAAGCAGCGTGCAGTTCTTCATAATCTCAGACAAGTATGCAGAGATTGGCAACCGCATAAACCGCGAGCCGCACCGCGGATGTACTGTCATTGATGCGCAGGGTTTCTATTCGGGCAAGCCCATGAAGATGCTCTTCGTGCTTGCCAAGCGCCGCCAGAGCGAGATGATTTTCCGCATCATCAACGATGTGGACCCTCACGCCTTTGTGTCGCAGAGCGCGGTAATCGGTGTCTATGGCGAAGGCTTTGATCATTTTAAGGTACGCACGCGCAAGGCAAAGGATTAAAGTGATGATAACAAACCCAACGTATGACGAGCAACAGAATGGAGCTGATAAGCAACAGAGACTTTGGCGGGGAGCGACCGCTGTTTGCCACTCACGACTTGCGGATGGAGAACGTAACCATAACCGACGGAGAGAGTGGCATAAAGCAATGCCGCAACATTGAGGCATACGGATGCAAGTTCTTCGGCAAGTACCCCTGGTGGCATGTAGACGGAGCAGTCATAGACCACTGCTACTTTGCCCCGGGGTCACGCTCTGCCATTTGGTATACGGACAACCTCAAGATGAGCAACTGCGTAATAGATGCGCCGAAGTTCTTCCGGGAAATGAAAAATGCAGAGTTGGAGCGGGTAACCATCAACGATGCCGACGAGACCTTCTGGCGCTGCAGCGGACTAAGGCTTAAGGACGTGAAGCTGCACAACGGTACCTATCCCTTCATGTTCTCCGACAACATCTACGTTGACGGATTGGAGAGCGACTCGAAGTACGTGTTCCAATACTGCAACAACATAGAAGTGCACAACGCGAGGATAGTAACCAAAGACTCTTTCTGGGAGTGCGAGAATGTAACCATCTACGACTCCGTGCTCGACGGCGAGTACCTGGCGTGGCACTCCAAGAACGTCAGGTTGGTGAACTGCCACCTCGTCGGCGAACAACTGCTATGCTACGTCGACCAGTTAGTTATGGAAAACTGCACCTTCGACACGCGCTGCGACCGGCTGTTTGAGTACTCGAACGTAAAGGCCGACATACGCGGGCACATAGAGAATATCAAGAACCCCACCTCAGGGTATGTCAGTGCCGACACTATAGGCAGTGTAACCATCGACCACAACTGGAGGTCATACCCCCTGCCTGACAATGCCGACGGCAACATGAGAAAGACTTCACTAACCATTTACTCAAAGAGCGATGATAAGACAGTCTTCAACGGATAGTCCCTTCGACCAGATAGTGGAACGCAGGGGAACGGGATGCGTGAAATGGGATGAGACCCCTACATTCCACATGAGGGAAGAGTACACGACGGGGGAGGTTATCCCCCTTTGGATAGCGGACATGGACTTTGCCGTGGCTCCGCCAATACAGGAAGCCATTCGCCGACGTGCAGAGCATCCCGTTTACGGATACACCCACGTTGGCGACACCTACTACGAGGCCGTGGTCAACTGGTTCCGGCAACGCCACGGGTGGACCATCGACCGGCAGTCAATACTCTACACCACCGGCGTGGTGCCTGCCATGTCGGTGACCGTCAAGGCGCTGACCATGCCAGGCGAGCGCGTGCTCATCCTCTCTCCCGACTACAACTGCTTTTTCTCCAGTATACGCAACAACGGCTGCCAAGTGGCAGAGAGTAGCCTGCTCCGCTCGCCAAGCAACGTGTTCGAGGTGGACTGGGCCGACTTCGAACGGCAGTGTGCCGACGGGAAGACCACCATGTTCCTGCTATGCAACCCCCACAACCCGACAGGGCGCGTGTGGACGCGACAGGAGTTGCAGCGCATGGCCGACATCTGCCACCGCCACCGAGTTGCAATCGTAAGCGACGAAATCCACTGCGAACTCGTCATGCCAGGCTCAACCTTCGTGCCCATGGCTACTGTGGCCCCCGACGCCATAGTGCTGAACTCCCCCTCCAAGTCGTTCAACATTGCCGGACTGATGATGGCCAACATCTTCTGCAACGACCAGGAGACGCGCCGCCGCATAGACCGCGCCATCAACATCAACGAGGTGTGCGACGTAAACCCCTTCGCCCCTGTGGCTTTCACGGCTGCATACAACGAGGGCGCCAAATGGATTGACGCCCTCAACAAATATCTTTGGGAAAACTACACCTGTCTGCGCACATTCATTGACCGAGAGATGCCCGAGCTGAGCGTCATGCCTCTTGAGGGCACCTATCTCGTCTGGGTTGACATCACCGCCACAGGCCTCACATCACAGCAGTACACCGACCATGTACTCAGCAAGGCAGGCGTGTGGATAAATCCCGGAACCATGTATGGAGAGCATTCGGGCGAGGGATATGTCCGAATAAACATTGCCTGCCCGCGCAAACAGCTCATGGAGGCACTGCAGAGAATGGCTGAGCAAGCGCACCCTATCTCTGCCTCGTACCCATTCGGGCCTCAACCACGTTGACCACATAGTCGCCTAATTTCTCGCACTCGTTGATAAGATCCATATAGATGGTTCCCACGGCGTATGTGTACTCATGGTTGTTGATGTCGATGATGTTCTGGGCCTTGAGCTGGTTGCGGTAGTTGTTTATCTCGTTTTCTATGTTGAACGAGCGGTTCACGTCGAAGCTCTCCTTGCGACCGCCCATAAGCCTGTTCATCTCCGACAGCGACTGATTGGTAAGGTCCATCATCTGGTGCATGTGGTCGTACTGCTTCTCTATGAAGTGGTCCTGCTTGCCGTTGTACTTGCGCGAGATGGTGCGGGCCATGTTATAGCACGCATCGCCGATGGACTCCAGCTCGCTGATCTCGCGGAGCATGGCGCGAATCTTGGCCTTTGTTTCGTCAGAGAGGTGGGCGTCGCTTACGGAGTCGAGATACTTGGCAATCTCCAGCTCCATGTTGTCGGAGATGCCCTCGTACTTCTCAATGCGGGTGAAGAGTTTGTTGAAGTCGCCTGCCTGGCTGTCCTTCTTGTTGTTATTGCTGCTCGACAGTACAAGCAGTTCGCGCACCATGCCGAACATACGCTGCATACGGTCGGAGAAGGCCTGTATTTCCTTCTGGGCCTCAAGCACCGAGAGCTCGGGCGTCTTCATGAAGCCAGCTGTAATAAAGTGCAGGCGGAAGTCCTCTTCCTCGTCCACCTTCTTCGGCTTGATGACCCAGCACACGAAGCGCTCAATCTGGGGTATGAACCATATTAATATAAAGGTGTTGGCCACGTTGAACGATGTGTGGAAGGCAGCCAGCACGAATGTCAGCTTGGCGGCATTGGCCAGGAAGGCTGTAGCGCCGGCGGTCTCCTTCACCATGTTGACATCGTAGCCCACCCATCCGCAGACCATGTCGATGAACGGACGGAAGACAAACAGAATCCAGACAACGCCGAAGACGTTGAAGAACATGTGGGCCAGGGCGGCGCGGCGAGCCTGCGTGTTGGCCGACATGGCTGCCAGGTTCGAGGTGACTGTGGTGCCGATGTTCTCGCCCATGACCAGCGCAATACCCTGATAGATGGGCAATGCTCCGCTGGAGCAGAGTATCATGGTGATGGCCATGACAGCCGCCGACGACTGTACGCAGAAGGTAAGTATGCCGCCGAGCAGCAGGAACACCAGCGTGGTGAGAAACGAATTGGGGTCGAAGGAGGCGAAGAAGTCGAGCAGTGCCTGGTTCTCGCCAAGGTGCATCTCTGTGCCCGTGGCCCTGAGCGTTCCCAATCCGAGCAGAAGGAACGACAGGCCGAAAAGGAAGTCGCCGATGTAGCGGTAGCGCTTCTGGTAAATTAGGATGATGCCAATGAAGAACGCCGGATAGACGGCAGCTGTGATGTCGAACGACATACCTGCCGACATGATCCAGGCTGTCAACGTGGTGCCTATGTTGGCACCCATGATGACCGAGATGGCCTGTGCCAGCGTGAGCAGTCCGGCATTGACGAACGACACGGTCATCACGGTCGTGGCGGTTGACGACTGGACGGATGCCGTCACCAGCATACCTGTCAACATTCCAGTAAAGCGGTTGGTGGTCATGGCTCCGAGGACGTGACGCAATTGCGGTCCTGCCATTTTCTGCAAGGCTTCGCTCATGGCTTTCATACCGAACATGAGCAGTGCGAGAGAACCCAGAAGCTTGAAAATAATCCAGATTGACATTGTGTTGTGATATTATTAGATGTTGATTCGTTGCAATAATAGCTGGCGGGCGAACTCGTAGACTACGATGCCCGTGGCCACGCTCACATTGAGAGAGTGTTTTGTGCCCAACTGTGGTATCTCAAGACATCCGTCGCAGAGGTCTACAACCTCCTGGCAGACGCCTTTCACCTCGTTGCCGACGACGATGGCATACTTCTCACCTCCTACGGCCTGGAAGCGCTGCAGCTTGGTGGAGTGCTCCACCTGCTCCACAGCAATGACCAAATATCCGTTGGCATGCAAGTGGCCTACAGCCTCTGAGGCCGTGGCAAAGTGGTGCCAGCTGACGCTGTCTTCGGCTCCTAAGGCGGTCTTGTGTATCTCCGGATGCGGCGGAATGCCTGTAATGCCGCAGAGGCATACTGCCTCAGCACGGAATGCGTCGGCAGTGCGAAACACACTGCCCACGTTGTGCATGGACCGCACATTGTCGAGCACCACCACCAACGGCAGTTTCTCGGCCTTGCGGAACTCGTCTACAGTGAGCCGCTTCATCTCTACGGTGCGAACCTTTCTCATTATTATTATTACAGGTTGTAGGCCGGTCTGTCTGCAGCACCTACGCACTTAAGGTTTTTCTCAAGCTGTGCCGTTGAACTGGCTCCCACCAGCACCGATGTCACCCCTCGCTGCTGCAATATCCATGCCAGTGCCATCTCGGCGAGCGTCTCTCCACGCGCGTCGGCCTGCTCGTTCCACTGCCGTATCTTAATCAGCACCTCGTCGGTGAGCATATCTGGCCTGAGGAACTTGCCCTTCTTCATGCGGGAGTCTTCAGGAATGCCTTTCAGGTAACGGTCGGTGAGGAGTCCCTGTGCCAGCGGCGAGAACGAGATAAAGCCAACGCCATGCTCGGCACAGAAATCCATGATGCCCTCCTCCTGTGGGGCACGGTCGAGCATGTTCAGGCGGCCCTGGTATATCAGGAGCGGAACGTCGTGCTGCTTAAGGTAGTGATAGGCAGTGCGGGTGGCCTCAAGTGGCCACCGGGAGATGCCCACATACAAGGCTTTCCCTTGCCTGACTATGTCTACCAGTGCCTGTAGCGTCTCTTCGAGTGGTGTGTGAGGGTCGTAGCGGTGACTGTAGAACAGGTCTACATAGTCTATGTTCATGCGACGCAACGACTGGTCGAGACTGGCTATGAGGTACTTGCGCGAGCCCCAGTTGCCGTATGGGCCGGGCCACATGTCGTAGCCGGCCTTGGTAGAGATGAACAGCTCGTCGCGGTAAGGGCGGAAGTCGGTGCTCATAAGGCGACCCAGTGTTTCCTCGGCCGAGCCGTAGGGTGGGCCGTAGTTGTTGGCAAGGTCAAAGTGTGTGATGCCGTGGTCGAAGGCATACCTGCATATCTCACTACTGCGCTCCAATGGGTCTGTGGCGCCGAAGTTATGCCAAAAGCCAAGGCTCACTTCCGGCAGCATGACACCAGAGTTCCCGCACCGTCTGTATTTCATGCCGCCGTCGTTGTAACGCTCTGGAGCGGCCAAGTATGGTTCCTTTATCATATCTTTGAAGATATAAGAGTTAAAGTCTTTGTCTTAGTAGTCTTTCGCTGAAATCTGTACATATTCTGTTTTTGTGGGGCAAAGATACAAAAAAAAGTCGAAACCCTAATGCTTTTCCACTTTTTTTATTTCCTTCGCAACTTTTTTCCTGCAAATGGTGTGAAACGTGACCACTCCACACGGCCTGAGAGGCCAGGCGAAGACGGATGATAGCGATGTCAGAACTTCTTTCCAAGAACGATGCTGAGGAATGTGAGGCCGAGAATCTTGACGTCAAGCCACCATGAATGGTGGTGCAGATAGTAGAGGTCGAGCTCAAGTCGCTTAAGCATTTTCTCCATGGAGTCGGTGTAACCGTTATAGAGCGTTGCGTAGGATGTGACTCCTGGTCTCATCTGGTAGAGTAGGGTGTAGCGTGGGTCGCGCTGGATTATCTGGTCGATATAGTACTTTATTTCAGGCCTGTGCCCGACGAAAGCCATGTCTCCCTTGAAGACGTTGTAGAGTTGAGGCAGTTCGTCGAGGTGGTGTGCCCTGAGGAATTTGCCTACTTTAGTGAGTCGTGGGTCGTTGTCTCCGCCAGCATGGCTAAGGGCTGGTCCTGTTTCCTCGGCATCCTGCCGCATAGACCTAAACTTATATATGTTAAAGGGATGCCCAAAACGTCCTATGCGCTGCTGCTTGTAGATTACGGGTCCGCCATCGTCTACTTTTATGAGGATGGCAAGAATGAGCATGAGCGGTGAGAAGAGTATGAGGCAGAGGGATGAGAGTATTAAATCTGTAATTCGTTTCATGTTATGTCAATATGCGTTTTTGTCGCTATAAAATTACCCAGTCTTCGGGGATGCGTGTATCCGGATTGATTTTTACGCCAACTTTGGCTACACTGCGACCGTCAGTCTGATATGGGAAGGCATTGAGCAGGCTGTACGGATTGTAGATGTCCTCCGATTTCTCTGAGAAGTGATAGCCGTCATAGCGCGCCTTGATGCGCTTGAACATCTCTTCTGCATAGTCTTCCAGCATCAGCATCAGTCTGGCTCTCAGGTTATCCGGCGTGGCCTGGTTCTTTGCCATGCTTAGGTCGAGGCGTATCACCGGATACTGCTGCCACTCCTTCTCCAACTGCATGATCTTAAGTCCCTCGAACAGTTCCTTCTCTCCCTTGAAATAGGATTCCAGGGTAGTGGTGAGCAACGACTTGCCGAAGCGTCGCGGGCGGCTCAGGAAAATGAATGTTGCGTAGTGGGCAAGTTGCCACACCAAATCCGTCTTGTCAACGTAGACAAGTCCTTCGCGTATGATGCGCGAGAACGTCTGTATGCCTATCGGATACTTCTTCTTCATACTTCCCATTTTACATCTTTGGTGCAAAATTACTATTTTTACAGCAAACACACAAACAATTCCATGGTTTTCTGCCAGAACTGTTTCAAATCAAGGAACGCGGGCGCCGCATCTGCCTTGTTACATTCCGGAATGTAGAGACGAACAGCCGCAATCAGTTCTTTACTGCCTTAGGAGTCCAGTTCTTGAAAAAGCGAAGCACTTTTTCCTGGTTGTAGCCTTGTCCCTCTTCCAAGAAACTCGAATCCTGAATATGCATCACCTTGCCTTCTTCATCAAGTACTACTAACACGGGGAAGCCGAAACGGCCGCAATTGTTCAGCCGGTTCATCAGCGCTCTTCCCTGCTCAATCTTTTCTGCACGCTGAGACTTGCGGGGGTTGTAGTTCACATGGATATACTCATAGTTGTCGTTCACAACCCTGCTGATGGTCGTGTCCTTGGTTATGAAATCTGCAAAACGCAAACACCATGGACACCAGTTGCCTCCAACCTGACAGACAACGAACTTGCCTTCGGCCTTAGCCTTGACAAGAGCCTGGTCTATCTGCTCCATGGGGTTTATGTCCACGTTATACACCTTTTTCGTCTCTACGCCCGAATGTCTGCTGCCTTCGGGAACAGAGGCTCCCGTCTGGGCATCTGCCAATACCGTAAACAGGATGGCAACAAATGTAATAATGGTCTTTCTCATAATTCACTTATATTTAACAACCTGTCTTTAGAAAGTTGAGTTATATGTACCCGGTTTCAATTCTGTCGGCGACTTGTCTGGCAAGACGAGCGTGGCAGAGGTGCCCTCTGGCACTACGAAGCGGTAGCTGACGGTGCCGTCTGGATTGCGCTGCCAACTGCTCTCGATGCGTCCGTGGCGGGTGTCGAGATGTCCGCGTGCGTAGGTCATCTTGCCTGTCGGGTCGGGCTCAGGGCGGAGGATGAAATGCTGGAGACCCGGTTGCCGCTCGTCGCGCTCAATGCCCAGGCAGCGGTTGACGAGCCACTGCCCTACGGCTCCAAAGCTGTAGTGGTTGAAGGAGTTCATTGAGTTGTTGCCGCCAAAGCCGGCGGTGTGGGTGTAGGAGTTCAACCGCTCCCAGATGGTGGTCGCACCCTGTGTCACGGGATATAGCCACGAGGGATAGTCCTCCTGCTGCAGCAGGCGATAGGCCACGTCGCTGCGACCGGCGTCGCTGAGCACGCGGCTGATCCAGGCTGTGGTGATAAAGCCCGTCATCAGCGAATAGGGCGGACACTTCACACCCTTGTCGGTGGTGTTTTCCCGCTCTATGCAGGTCACCAGCCGCTCCACGAGTTTCTGGCGCAGTGTGTCTGTGACTATGTTAAAAGCAAGAGGCAGGACGTAAGACCCCTGAATGTCGATGGCCTCCCCCTTGCGGTCAGGGTAGAAAGCCGAGAATCTGGTCATGCCCGTTTGCTTGTCTATATATGTGTCGACGAAGAACTGCTTGCGCTCTTCCATTCGCTGCCCATAGCGCTTGGCATCGGCTTCCTTTCCGAGCATCAAGGCCGTCTGCCGCAAGATGTCGAGGTCGTAGATGTAATAGGCCTCGAAGAGCAGTGTCTTGTCGTTCTTGCCGTCTTCCAGTCCTAACCAGTCGCCCAGGTCGCCCCATTGCCTCTCCTGTACGAGCAACCCCGTGGCAGCGTCGAAATAGTGGCTGTCCACATAGTCTATATATGCCTTCATGGTCTCGTAGTGACGGGCCAGGATGTCGCGGTCGGCATATTGCAGCCAGCACTCCCACGGCACGGTGATGCCCGCGCTGCCCCACAGCAGTCCGCCGAAGCCGCCGCCGACAGGGGCGATGTCGGGGAAACGCCCGTCGGAAGTCTGCACGTCGCGCATGGCCTGTATGTGTTTGCTGAGGAAGTCGTCTACATCGGCCATGTTGACGGCTGTCCGCGAGAAGACGCTGATGTCGCCGCTCCATCCCATGCGCTCGTTGCGCTGCGGACAGTCGGTGGGCATGCTGATGAAGTTGGCCAGCATAGACCATTGTATGTTCTGCCAGAGACGGTTCACCAACGGGTTGCTACATTCAAAGTCGGCAGTAAAACGGTCGATGCTGCTCACCACCATTCCCTCCACATCGCTGACAGGAAGGGGACGGTCGATACCCGTGATTTCCACGTAGCGATAACCGTGCAACGTCATGTCGGGCGTGAACGTCTCGCAGGTGTCGCCGTTGGCAATATATATGTCTTGCGCCATTGCCGCGCGGATGTTTTCGAGCATCAGCGTACCTACCTTGTCGCCATACTCCGGCAGGTCGGGATATAGCACTTCGGCATAGCGCATCACCACGCGCTGCCCTTTCCTCAGCTTCCGCATCGTAATCCGTGGGAAGCCAGCCATGTTCTGTCCCATGTCGTAAACAAATACGCCATGACGCACTTCGCCGACGCTGACGGCCTTGAGCGTGGTGTAAAGACCGACGTGTGTCGTGGCAGGCTCCAGATGGAAACTGCTATAGTCGTTCACCTTGGGCTGAGTGCCCCCGCCCTCTGTGGGCAGGTGGCCGTCAAGGGCCATCTCGCTGGCCTTCCTCCATCGGCCGGCAGTCACCGTATTGTCATATACTTCCCCCTGGAACATACTGGCGTAGGTCACCTTCGTTTCGTCGCACACCTCCCAGCGGTCATCGGGCTGTGTGGTAATCACCGTGGAATCACCGTCTTCATACCTCACCGTCAGTTTTGCCCGAAATGCCAACTGGTCGCCAAAGTAATTCCAGTTGCCGCCCGAGTATGTCATACCTCCAGCCCACCAGCCTTCGGCCAACTGGACGTAGAGGGTATTTGTGGCTTGCAGCATCCGCGTGACGTCGTACTGCTGATAGTAGTGGGTCTTGTTGTACTGCGAGATGCCCGGTGCATAGTATTCGCTGCCCACCTGCCTGCCGTTAAGCTCTGCCCTATAGATGCCGCGTGCCGTAGCCGTGAGCGTGGCTGCGCTGATGGCTTTCTGCTTTAGCGCAAACTGGCATCTGAGCAGCGGCATGGCCCCGTGGCTCGGACTTGTCAGCTTGCGCACCGCTTTTTTCTTGTTGCCAATCTTCTGTGACGCATGGGTTTCATACAGCACTCCGAATGGCGAGCGGAGGTTGCGCACCTCTATCTTATGGATGTAGGCTCGCTGGCCAGCCTCCATCTCGTAGCCTATGTCGGCCAACTGCGGAAAGGCTATGTAGTCGCCACCCTTGCCCATCGGGTTCAGCTCCACCGTGCCCAGCTTCTGTCCGTCCAACATAATGTCGACATCACCTAAGCAGCAGTCGGCGCCGATGGCATGTACGCCTTGGGCATCGAAGTCCTGCAGCTCGAATTGCCTCAGCAGCTCTTTCCCCTTTGTGGTGTACCCCATGCGCCACACATTCAGATGAGCCGCCGCTGCATCTATCTCCAGTTTGATGTACGACTCATCCCGTCCGTTCTCCACACCAAGAATGTTCATGTTGCGGTTCATCAGTCGCGGGTCGTTGCCGCCAAAAATCACCGCCAGCCTCTCAGAAGCCCCGTCGAGTTGCACCGTCCAGCTGATTTTGAACTGTGTCAGATAGTCGGCATACAGCACGTATTGGTTGCTGCCAATCCACTTGGCATCGTCAAGGCTGCGATTAAGCGAGAGCAGAGTGATGCTCGCATCAGCTCTGCCGGGCGTGAGCAGGCTCGACCGAAGGTCAAACTGTGCATAACAGAAAAACGGCGCAAGCGCCAACAAAAACAATAGTAGTCGTTTCATGTCAAATCGCAATTTGCCTGCAAAGATAACCATTTTTTATAACTTTCCCGCGAAATCTGCATGCTTTTCGAGAATAATTTGTAATATTGTCCACAAATTAGTGCGGATATGAAGCAAACAATAGATACTTATAGGCTTACAAGCATGGCGTGAAACCTGTCTGACGAGGAGTGGCACTTTACGATTGTAAAGTGCCACTTAATTTCAAAAAAGTGCCACTTTAGCTCAGTAAAGTGCCACTCTGCGAGCGAGGCCTCAATGTTACGGATGAAGCCTACCTTGTTATTCTTTGTTAAAAGCTTGGCTGTGGCTCATAATTATTGTATATTTGCACATTCTACCTTAGACAGGATGGCCTGGCAAATAGATGTTGATGATATGAAAAAGATACTATTGATACTTGCTGCCGCACTATTGAGCAGCACAATAAATGGACAGACGGACAGCACGGCTGTGAGTAGGAAAAAAGTGGCAGTGGTGCTCAGCGGCGGCGGCGCAAAGGGAATGGCACACATAGGCGTGCTGAAGGTGCTGGAGCGGGCGGGCATCCCCGTGGACATTGTCACCGGAACGTCGATGGGCAGCATCATTGGCGGACTCTATGCCATAGGCTACAATGCCAACGCCCTCGACTCTATGGTAAGGGTGCAAGACTGGGGCTACGTCATCACCGACAAGGAGGACCTGCACCGTCAGAGCCTCGACGACCGGCGGAAGCAGAACACCTACCTGTTCTCTACGGGCCTGACCATCGGCAAGCGCGACATGCAGGCCGGCGGAATAATCAAGGGCAAGAACCTGGCCGAGCTGTTCCAGCAGCTCTGCATGGGATATACCGACTCGCTCGACTTCACGCGCGACCTGAGAATTCCCTTTGCCTGCGTGGCTACTAACATCATCGACAACTCGGAGGTGGACTTCCACAACGGACGTCTGCCGCAGGCCATGCGAGCATCCATGGCCATACCTGCCGCCTTCTCGCCAGTGAGAATCGGCAACAAGGTGCTGGTGGACGGCGGACTGAAAAACAACTACCCCGCCGACATCGCCCGCGAGATGGGAGCCGAGATCATCATAGGCGTCACCGTGCAGGGCGCGCCCAAAGTGGCCGAGGACATGGGAGGCACGATGAGCATTCTCAGCCAGATTATCGACGTGAACTGCAAGAACAAGCTCGACGAGAACCTGGCCATCACCGACCTGCACCTGCAGGTGGACACCAAGGGCTACGGCTCGGCCAGTTTCTCGCAGGCTGCCATCGACACGCTCATCCGCCGCGGCGAGGAGGAGGCCATGCGCCATTGGGACGACATATTAGCCCTGAAGCAGCGCATAGGCATCGACCAGACATTCCGCCCCACCATACTGCATCCGCTGCGCCCGAAGGTGATGACGGAGCGCATGCTCGTCACTGGCTATAGCTTTGAGAACATGACGACGCAGGCAGAGCGGTTCCTAAAACAAAAATTCCATCTTAGTAAAAATGACAGTATAGATGCAAAGTTAGAACAGGAACTCACCACGTCCATGCGCGTGGACTTGTTCTATCAGACTGCCGAGTGCAGGCTGATACCCGACGGCGACGGCGTGCGCGTGGTGCTCACGGCGGGCAACCGCAAGTCGGTGCAGCTGCATGCCGGCGTGCGCTACGACACGGAGGAATATGCCGCCATACAGTTGGGACTCGACATACCGCTGAAGACGGCCATACCTATCAATACCGACATCACGCTGCGATTAGGCAAGAGGCTGATGGCACGCGGCGAAATCACCGTCCATCCCCGCAGCTTCACCCGCCCCACGCTCAGCTACACGTTCCGCCGCAACGATGTGGACATATATATGGACGGCGACCTGGACTACAACATCCGCTACAACCAGTTCCAGGCCGAGTTCCTGCCCATAAACTTCAACCTGCGACACTTCAACCTGGAGATGGGGTTGCGCTGGGACTTCATGCACTATCGCACCAAGCTCGGCTCGGAAAACGCCATGCAGGTGACGCTCAAGAACGAACATTTCTACAGCTATCGCGCCCGACTGAACTACAACAGCGAGGACGACTGGTATTTCCCCTCGCGCGGCTCGCGGTTCAAGGCCGAATATGCCTACCAGACCGACAACTTCGCCCAGCTCGACGGCAAGGCCGGCATGAGCGAGGTCAGCGCCAACTGGCGGACGTCGCTCTCGTTCAACAGCCGCTTTACGCTCCAGCCCATGCTCTATGGCCGCCTGCTCTTCGGCAGCACCATTCCGCCCGTCTTCGGCAACACCATTGGCGGCGACTGGCTCGGCCACTACGTGGAACAGCAGATGCCCTTTGCCGGCATTGGAAATATGGAGTATGTTGACCATCAGTTTGTGGCCGCACAGCTGCAGGCACAGCAGCGCATAGGCGGCAACAGCTATGTGCTGCTCCGCGTGGCCGGGGCACAGCAGTCCGACCGCCTGAAAGAAATCCTGGACCACCGAACGCTGATTGGCGGGCAGATTGCCTACTACTATAACACCATAGCCGGACCCGTTGGTGCCACCCTCGGCTACAGCAACCGCACCAAGAAGCCGTACTTCTTCCTGAACCTCGGATATGAATTCTAAATCATTAGTAACTATACTGCTTCTCACCGTCTCATCTTTGGTTTGTGCACAGAACCGCAACCAGAAGGTAAGGGCGCGAATAGACAGTGTGCTCACGGCAAGATACTTCCGAACGCCCTACGACACAAACTACGTGGTAAGACCCGAGGGAAACCTGACGCTGAAGGTGAGGCTGAACCAGACAGGCAACGACTTCCACGCAAAGGGAACAGTGAACGACATCTACTCGAAGGCCGACCTGCACACCAGCCATAAGACCACCGTGAGCATTGCCGCCTCCTATCGCGGCATCTCCGCTGCGCTGGCCCTCAATCCGGCCAAGATGAGCGGAGCCTACAAGGACTACGAGTTCAACCTCAACTACTACAGCAGCCGCCTGAGCCTCGACCTCAGCTACCAGCGGTCGGAATCGCTGGCGGGCGACATCTTTTTCAACGACAGAGCAGGGCGGTTGGAGGCAGGCGAGGCAACCATGAAGGTGCTCAACATGGCGGGATACTACACCTTCAACCACCGCCACTTCTCCTACCCTGCAGCCTTCACACAGAGCTACATACAGCGCCGCTCGGCTGGCTCGTGGCTGGCAGGCATAAGCTATCAGGGAGGAAGCATCAAGACCACCGAGGCCCTGTTGGCAAGAAACCCCAACGCTCCCGACACACGCATCTATGTCGGACACTTCGGCATAGGCGGAGGTTACGGCTACAACTGGGTGCTGGGCCGTGGGTGGCTGCTCCACTTCTCCATGTTGCCCACCTTCGTGGTTTATAACCGCAACAACATGACCGTGCGTGGCGAGCGCAAAAAGGCCCAGCGCATGCGCTTCAACATGATTTTCAACGAGCGGGTGGCCATAGTCTGCAACATTTCTCCCCGATACTTCGCTGGGGCTACCCTCGTGATGAACAACTCCGTCTTCGACGACGACGTGGTGGTTGTCAATCAGAACAAGTGGCGCGCCCGAGCCTTCGTCGGGTTGAGGTTATGAACAACATGGCCTGCACTGCATAGTTGTGGTTGGTTGAAAAGTTAAAATTCGGAATGTGCTTGTCAGGTAACAATTTTATTCGTAACTTTGCAACTTGATTGTGAGATAAATATAAGTAAAAATATGAAAAGGAACTACAAAAGACCCTCGCTGCACGTGGTAGCTGTGCAGCATCAGCATCCTCTGCTCCAATTTAGCGGAAAGATTTCCGGCTACAGCAAGTCGAGTAGCGGCTTTAGCCAGGAGAGTCCGTCGAGGGCTGGCTTTAGCTATGAAGATGATAGCCAGGATGATGACTAACATTAATAATAATAAACATGACATGAACAGTAAGAAACAATACCTTCTTTGTATGCTCGGCGGCATGATGCTGGCCGGGATGACAGCCTGCTCAGGCGACAATGATACGGCGGAAAACTCCGACGACGGCGTGAAAGTGCGCCGCATCACAATTACACAGACCGAGGAAGCTGCGGAAGCACGACAGATGGCGACACGCGCCACGCTGACCGAGGGCGACGGACTCCTCACTGCCTCGTGGACAAAAGGCGACGGTCTGACGTACTGCAATTTGAGCAGGACGCAGTATAATGTGCAGACAGGAACCAATGAACCTGTTTTTGGCAACTTGACCGCCGCCTCCACCGCTGTCACCACGCAATTCACGGGCGATGTGTCGTGCAGTATAGGCGACTATCTCGCCGTGGTCTATCCCGCTACGACTTTCGTTAACAACGATAAATACACAATCTCCCTCGCCGGACAGGACGGCACGCTCACCAAGCTCGCCACATCGTATCATTACGTATATGGCAAGGCCTACGTCAAATCTGTGACCGACAAGACTGCCAATGCCACAATCGGGAAGATGAAGAGCTTGCTCACCGTCTGCAAGTTCTCGTTTGTCAATAAAGACGACGGTGCGGCCATTCCCATCAAGTCGCTCACCATCAGTTATGGCGGCACAGGCGAAGATGCCGGTACCTACCCGCAGTCAGCCACGGTGAAAATCATAGATGAAACAAATGGCATATTGGAGCAGGAGAACGTCCATGCCACAGGCGTAACTGGTAGCGAGGCACTCACCATCAGTGCCAGCGGCCAGACGGAGGTCTATGTCGCCCTGCTGCGCACCACCAATTCGCGCACCTACAACTTCACCGTCACCAACAGCAGCGGCACCTACACCGGCACTGCCAAGGCCACGCTCACCGAGGGCGAGTACGTGGAGGCCACGGGGCTGAGGCTGACGAAACAATAAGAAGATACGGAAGGAATGACTATCTTTGACTTACTGACACAGACGGAAAAATCCGTGCTGTGCGGTTGAACTGCAGTATGACCGCAAGCGGTCACCTCTCAATGTCGGGCGGTGCAAAGCACCCCCAAGCCCCCTTGCCCCCTAAAGGGGGGGAGTTCCAGCAGAGTCTGTAGTTCCCCCCTTTAGGGGGTTGGGGGGCTTACTAAAGACCATTGTCATACCTGTCACCCTCCTGTCACCCTCTGTCACCCTCAAACAGGGTGCAAACCCTTTGTACATCGGCGTTCTGTCACCCTGACACCCTATTTCATAAAAAAACTGTAATATCACCTTTGCCCCGCGCCGGGCACCACCACTATTTTTACGATGCAAAGGAAATCATTTTATTTTTTTATAAAGTATCCATTTCTTTTATGCATTCGGACGCTGCGGTTCTTGGACAAGCCAAGCGAACAAATCGAGTCCCGAGCGTAGACGCTTTTAGCGTCTTTCAACCGCACAGCACGGAATTTTTTTGTCTAAGGAGTTTAGGAGGAAAGGAGTTTCCGCGACTGTAGGGGCAGGCCCCGTGCCAGCCCGATGGCCCGGCAGGGCCAATCCTCCGCGGATCTGTACACGGACATACGCCGTGGGCGTGCGGGCGGGCACAGGACCTGCCCCTACAGAGGGTGACATACGCCGTGGGCTCGTTGGTATGCCGTTCGGCGGCGTTCGCTGAATTCGTTCGCTGAATTCGTTCGCTGAATTTTGTCATTTTTAACAGATAAACGGCGGGAATGTCGGGAAGTTTTTGTATTTTTGCACGCAGATTCGCCAGTCTTTGCCGTGGCGCGGCGTGAGGCGCTCATTGGCGACGCATGGATAGGCGAGTTCCATGCCTATCTGGCTGGGGTCTGTCGCAACCTGCAGTATTTCGTACACGCCATCGGCGGCACGGGCGACCACGTTCACCCGTTAGTTAAAAGGCCCCTGCGGGGCTGGCTGGCTACCGTTGTCTGATGCTTACGGCATCGGGCGAATGAACGGGACGAGGGAAAAGGAGAATAAACAAGGATTTAACAATAAAAACATAAATAGATATGAAACAGGAAACAAGACAGCGGACGCGGTGGACGCGAAGAAGGAGTACACGCTGCTGCCCGTCAGCGGCTCGCAGGACGGCGGCGGCGAGGTGACGCCGGTCACGCCGGAGTAGGGTCGCTACGCTCAAAATCATTACGCCGCAGCATAGCTCGAGACTTCCGAGCTTGCTCGTCTGAGCACCTCTGGAAATAGGCAATGGGCGAAGAAGCTCGGCTCTGCATTCAGCACAGGCGTTCTTTGACATACTGAGACACAGACGGATATTTTTCTTCGCGATTTGCGCGTCATGTCGGAAATTTGTTGTATCTTTGCAGCGTCGAAACGAAACATTGCACAGATTATGACAACGAGACGCGAGAAGTCGAAGCCGCAGATGAACAAGCAGCTGGAGGCGGCGAACACGGAGCAGAAACAGGAACTGAAGGTGAACCAGAGGCGGGAGAAACTGGCAGACTTTCTTATAGACGTGGCAAAATACGTGCTGACTGGTGTGGTCATCACGTCGCTCTTCAATGATGTGTCGGACAAGACAATTCTCTATGTCACGGGGTTGTTCATTGTCGTCATATCACTTACAATCGGATTGATATTAACAAATAAAAGAAAGGACAAGTAACTATGGGAGTTTATTTAGCAGCAATTTTAATTGGCGTTCCAGGAATCATCTTCCTGATCTACTGCCTGACCCCGAAAGGAAAACGCTGGATGAGGGCCAACGGCTTGCTTTGACATACTGAGACACAGACGGATATTTTTCTTCGCGATTTGCGCGTCATGTCGGAATTTTGTTGTATCTTTGCAGCGTTGAATCATTAAACAGCGCAAAATATGGAAACAACAGTAAGACCAACGACCGCTCCGAAGAAGCGGATTTCGAGAACTGGCAGAGTGGTCCGCGTCATATCGGCCAGGGTACGGCTGAGCGGGAGAACGGACAAGCCGAAGAGTGAGATTCTGACCATTGAGGAATTTGAACGCCGCGCAAAGGATGGGACACTATAGCAAGAACCTCGGCCCGATGGCCGACGAGGTGGTCACCGAGTGCGAGTTCATCACCCTTGACCAGAAACGCAGGGTGAAAGCCGTCCGCACGATGTGGGATACGGGCAGCAACGCCACCATCGGAATGGACATCATTGCCCTTGGGAACTTCCACCTCGACCTCTGCCAAGGGGAAATCTCATTCACCTTCAGCCTGCCTAACGAATAGCGTTCCATACGTTAAGAAGAAAATTGCGATTAAGCGAGAGCCATGATGCTCGCATCAATGGCCGAGCGTGAGCAATTTCGAGCGAAGCTCAAGATTATCCGCCGAGACATCCGCAGAAGGATGTGCTCGGCGGACTTCGTTTATATCCGTCTGGTCTTGGAATGTCATGACGAGAGAAGAAGAGGAACAGTAGTGAAAAAACAGTGAGAAAAAATCAATGAATAATAACTAAAACAAACTAACGATATGGAGACAAACGTACAACAGATTCTGGCGCGGCGCCAGCAGGGGCTTCGGCCTGGGCGCAGCCGCAGGGCGGCGGGGCTGCAAGTGCTCGTCGCTGTGCTGATGCTGCTCATGGCGGGGGTGACGCCGGCGTGGGCGTGAAACTCATCTGACAATAATCAACAAAATCAACGATAACAAAGAAACATCTGATATAATTAGAGCGATGGCAATGGTGGCCAACGAAATAGTATTATACAAGTCTGGAGAGCAGTTTCAACTGGAGGTGCAGTTGAAAGATGACACCGTCTGGCTGACGCAGGAACAAATAGCGATCCTCTTCGGAACTAAGCGACCAGCTATAACGAAACACCTCAGCAACATTTACCAGAGTGGTGAATTGGATGAGCATAGCTCATGTTCCATTTTGGAACACATGGGTAACGATGGCAAACAACGATACCAGACAAAATACTACAATCTTGCTACCTTGCGTGATGTACATAATGCCACGACAGGTGCCCAACCTGTCAAAACGCATGTATGGCGTAATCCTTCTCACGACCGTTGGCTGATTATAGACGACCAACTTTATCATTGTGGTCATTCTTTTAAGGATGTTGGACATAAGATTTCAGCTATCATGCTAATGGGTGAAGACCCTAAAACGATATTACAAAAAATGAAATAACTAAACATAGACGAATTAACAAAATAAAACAAAATAACGATATGAAGACAAGTGAACTGCACTTTTAACGCTTAAGATGCAAGGAAATTCCGAAAAAGTTTGTATATTTGCACACGGTATAATATTTAAACATTAGGACGATGACAACAATTTTAAAGATGATGTCAACCCCAATGGCACCATATATGGGGTTAATGAAAGGAATGACTCGCGAACAGAAACTAACAGTTGTAGCGTATCTTGTCGATACGATGCAGGATGAAGAACAGCATTTCACTGCTGATGAAGAGTTTGTGCGTCAGTTTCTGGCAACGCCCTACGACAATCCAATGACTGCCGACGAAGCCAAGCAGATGATACGTGAGAGTCACCATTTTGAAGAACGTAACCTAAAGCCACTGCACGATGGAGAATAAGCAATATCTGCTGGACACAAACATCTTGATAGAGTTTGTTCATGGCAACCGCTCAGTCATCAACCGCATCCTACATGCAGGTTTCGACCGGTGCTGTATGTCTGTAGTGTCGCTGCAGGAACTTTACTATGGTGCTTACAAGGCAAAATATAGCAAACAGATATATTTCGACCAAGAGATGGTGCGTATAAATATGTTGCGAAACCGTTTCATGGTGTTGCCTCTGCCTGAAGAGGCTGATGGATACGGGCAAATCAAAGCCAATCTTCAACAAAAAGGGGAACTCATTGATGAGTTCGATATGCTTATCGGTGGTCATGCACTTGCTGAAGGTTTGACGGTGGTTACTGACAATGTAAGACATTTCGAGCGGATACCAGGACTCAAGATTGAGAATTGGAGGGTTGATTCTGATTAATAGTTTCAAAAATAGAACCGACACGCGGCACCGCAAAGGCAAAGCTCACCGAGGGTGACTACATCGCGGCCACAGGGCTGAAGCTGACTGCTTCCCATTAGCCCATATAGTTTTAACGCTTCTGATACATGGATATTCCAGAATAATTTGTAACTTTGCACGCAAGATGATAATACAACAGAATTGATTATGACACAGATATTAGTAACACTGAATGAAGATGTGGCTACGCAGACCGTGCGCAAGGCTATCGAGTTGTTGCGTGGCGTGACATCAACCATGGTATTTAAGAACGGCACCAAGGCAGACAACAAGACTGCCTGTCAACAGAGGTACGTTAAAGAATCGCTTGAAAGAGCTTTCGACGAGGTGAAGCGCGCCGAACGTGGCGAGCATAAACTAAAGACCGACGAGGAGTTTATGGAGGAACTCAAAGCGGAGGGGTTTGTATGAAGGTAGTATTCGTCCTTTCTGATGAGTTTTCCCGTCAGTTTAAACGTCTGGCTAAGAAATATCCTTCTCTGGTAGCTGACTATGTCACATTCAAACAAGACATGCGTGATGATCCTTTTCAGGGCACCGATTTAGGAGGAGGAACACGCAAAGTTCGCATGGCTATTGCATCCAAAGGTAAAGGGAAAAGCGGTGGAGCACGTGTCATCACACTGTATGCTGAGGAGCTCGTGAAGAAGATGGAGAAGAGCGGCGGGAACAGCTGAGCCAGCGGCCTGTTTCAATGGTCCTTTGTCGGGAGCAAAAGTACACAAATAATGTGAAATGAGCAAACTTTTGGCTGATTTTGGTATAAATCCATTGTTATTTGAGAAAAAAAAACTAATTTTGCACTCGAAGAGTGCGAGAATGGGCTGCACCTTGGCAATTCAAACAAGTTTGATTGCTCTCGGTTTGCACCGTCCTTGCAACGAAAAGGCGACATAGGTCAACTTTCAACAAAGAAGATACAAACCAACAAAGGAAGTGAGGTGATTATGCCAGAGTATGAACACAACAGAGAAGAAAGGATGCGGGCAGTGATGGATGCTGCCGTTGCATCTAAGGAGAGTGCCACTGAGTTCCTTATCAGGGCAGGTATCTTGGAACCTTCTGGAGAATTTGCACCACATCTCAGATAATGGAATCGCTATACTCCAGACGTTCCAACCTTATTATCGGTTTCCACGGATGCGACGCGTCTGTGGTCAGGAAGGTTGTGAACGGTGAAGAAGACCTTATACCCAGTACGAATGATTACGACTGGCTGGGTAATGGCATCTACTTTTGGGAGAACAATGAGGCAAGAGCCTTGCAATGGGCTACTGAACTGTCGAAGCGTAAAGGCTCTTCTATCAAGAAACCTGCTGTTGTCGGGGCAATCATTGATTTGGGCTATTGCTTTGACCTGACGGACTCAACATATTTGCAGGAGTTGAAGGATGCCTACGACATCTTTGTCGAAATCTGTCAAAGGGCAGGAAAGACACTTCCAAAGAATACTGATATTGGAACATCTACAGACAAACTTATTCGAAAGTTGGACTGCTCTGTCATTCAAACTGTCCACCTTATCAACCAAGATGCCAACAAACGGGCTTATGATTCCGTGAAAGGCGTATTTTGGGAGGGACATTCACTTTACCCCAATGCAGGATTTGCCGAAAAGAACCATATCCAGATATGCGTCTGCAATCCCAATTGCATCAAGGGTTATTTCCTTCCAAGAGGTATTGATACGGCATATCCCAATCCATAGAAAAACACATAGTAATTAGTCAACGATCATGTACGACCGAGAGATAAAGCAGCGTTTAAGCGAGGGCAAAGCCGAACGTGTTCGGGCTTTGCCGAGCGTGAGCTGCTTTGACCGAAGGTCAAATATTGTTAATCCGGCGCAGAAAGAAGCGCAAACCTTTGGTTATTCCAAAGATTTGATTACTCTCTCTCTTCTCTCTCTCTCTCTCTCAGGTACTAACAGCCAATTATACATTGTTAAATATCGCGGGCGTCCGCGCGATAATATATGGATTTTCTTGCACACTTGCAAGGAGGTCTGATTGTTTTTTGCCCATACATTTGTGACTATCCACTGCTGATAATGATAATAATAACAATAATAAACTAAACGACAATAAATATGAGAAAAAAAACTAAGAACAAGCACGGAGGCCTCGGGCTGCAAGTGCTCGTCGCTGTGCTGATGCTGCTCATGGCGGGGGTGACGCCGGCATGGGCGGAGGAAGAACATTTCACCTGGGACCACACCAACGTCAGTGACGACGGCGGCGGCGTCTATCGGTTCAGAGGTGAGGCAAACGAAGTAATAGACTACAGAGGAAGACAATGGAAACCAGAAAACCATGGCTACTTTAAGACGCAGCAGCACTTCGATGCCGACAAAAACCAGTTCTGGTGGAATTTTGAAGTCCAGGTGGATTATTTCGGCAGTTACTGGAACAACCTTGTCCCTGTTGACATATATGCTCAGAAATATACAGGTGTGATCTATGTGGTTACGGCCGACGATGTGCCCCACCAGATTGCCACATGGAGTAAAGCTTTAGCTGAAAACCGGTCAACTCCATACACCAGAACGAATGAGAAGTGGGGCACGGTTCATGTCTCGGATGTGCATAATCCGAATTCTATCGGCTGTGGCTATGTAACGATAGACTACACCCCCTCGGACAAGGCCATCGAGGATGGCGTGAAGCGTATCGTGATGAGACAGGACATCGTTGCCTACGCCCATGGTGTATCTTTGACAACTTTAACCGGCTGGGTGCAGTACGAGAAAGACCTCACCTTCTCCGGCATCGCTGCGGACAAGCCGATGCCCAATCTCACCGTGGAGTGGAACGACAACGGGCAGCTGAGCGCCAAGGCCACCGGCGTGCCCGACAAGCGCAAGGACGACCAATGGCAAGACCAGCGCTACACGGTGAAGACCTTCTACTACACGGGCACTGGGCAGAGCTACGAGCGCACCTTCGGCACCAAGAACAAGGCGGCTGACTGCGCCGACGGCAACAACGGCAATATGGACATGAGCTTCTCCTTCCTGCCGCCGGCACTGGCCGACAGGGTCTATACCGTGCCGACCTACATCAAATACTCAGGCGGCATGACCGTGAATCCGGCCAGCCCTACCATCAATAAGTTCATCGACCTGAACCAGCCCGAGGCCGGCGTCGTGGAGATCCAGCCCTTCACCCGCCCCATCAAGGTATGGGTGGAGCACGACCAGTGGAAGAAGAAGAACGTCATACAGTGGGACCGCCAGAAGAAGGAGGCAGGCCACAACGGTTCGCGCCAGACCAGCGTCGAATGTCGCACGGAAGGCAAGTGGTATGTCATCCGCTACGCGAAAGGCGGCTCCGCCACCGACTATACGCTGGTGAATACGCTCAATGGCAACGCCACGACGCTGGAGGTGACCGACGACCAGATCGACTACGACAAGAGCTACGTCTATCGCGTCATCTTCCTGCCCTCGCTGTTGGAGAGCAAGTGCAAGGACCGGCTGGCCAGCCTGCCCGGCAGCCAGAGCGCGGGCGACTACAACCTGTGGAAGGAGGCGGAGATCAGCACCAACTTCACCGCCCAGGTGAAGTTGAGCCACGACAAGACCTATGACAACGGCGTGCGCCTGGTGTGGGAGTACGACATCCAGGCTACCGGACTGGAGTGGAGCATCGACTACCGCAGTGCCGACACCAAGGACGGCACGTGGCTCACCAAGTCGGAAACCATCGCCATCGACCCCAAGAAGACCACCGCCGAGGTGGTGTATGACGGCTCGGTGTGCGAGCGGATAGACTACCGCATACGCACGACGGTGAACGGCCGCGAGGTGTGCTCCAACATCCTCAGCGCCAACCTGCCCGCCGGCAGCTATATCAGCCAGGTGAAGGCCACCACCGGCACCGAGGAGAGCACCGTCGTGGTGAAGTGGAAGGTGGTGCGCCCGGACAAGAGCCACGACATCTACTACCGTGTGCGCCGCCGCATCGTGGGTGAGGATAATACCAAGTGGGTGACGCTCACCGACGAGATTCACGGCACCGCCTCAGACTATGAATACATCGACACGCGACCCCTGGCCGGCACCTACTATGAGTACTGCGTGGAGGCCTTCGGCGCCCTGTGCGACGAGCAGACGCGGCAGAGCGACAGCGAGGTGGCACCGGGCTTCTCGCAGGCCCGTGGCACCATCACCGGCCACATCTCCTTCGGCTCGGGCACGGCGGTGCAGGGCGTGCGCGTGGACCTGGTGAAGACATCGAGCGACGATGAAACCAGTGCAGCGCAATACCTCTCGCGCGCCATCAGCGGCGACGGCCAGGGCCTGCACTGGACGGCCGACTCGGCACGCTATGTGCATACGCTCAACGGCAGCAGTCCCCTCACCCTGCAGCTGTGGGCCAAGCCGAAGAGCATCGCCACCGGCGGCCAAGACCTGCATCAGTTGCTGTCGCTGGCGGGCACCCTGGAGTTAGGCGTGAAGAGCGGCAGCGACGGCAGCTACCACCTCTATGCCATCGACCGCTCACAGGGCGGCACGACGCGCAAGGAGTTCCCGCGGCTGGTGTTCGACCCGCTCGACTTCACCCACATCACCGCCGTCTATGACAAGATGAAGTGGAAGTTCTACGTGGGCAGCGACAGCCTGCTGACCGACTCCATGACCGTGGCCGCACAGCAGTGGAACGCCGTCGCGGCCAGCCACGGTGCCAACGCCGCCACGCCGACCCTGAGCTTCGGCGGCGACAACCGCGTCAGCGGCAGCAATGCCTACGATGGCTACGTCGATGACGTCCGCCTGTGGCTGCGCGCCCTCACCCGGCAAGAGATAGAGGGCAACTACACCCGCATCCTGGGCGGCACGGAGAAGGGGCTGACGCTCTACTGGCCGCTCGACGAGGGCGAGGCGGTGAAGAACTATGCCTTCGACATTGCCCGCCAGGACGGTATCTACCAGGAGAACCACCCCGTGGTGGGTGCCAACGTCAATCCGAAGACGGAAACACCGTCGCTGCTGAAGCTCTACGGCGTGACCGACAGCGAGGGCGACTACATCATCCGCGGCATACCCTTCCAGCAGGGCGGCACCAACTACAAGATTGTGCCCATGATGGGCGTGCATGAGTTCTCGCCCGGCACGCGCTCGATGTTTGTCAGCCCCACGAGCCTGACGGCCAACAACATCGACTTCGAGGACGTGTCGTCGTTCCCCATGCAGGGCCACATCTACTATGCCGGCACCAACATCCCCGCCGAGGGCATCCTGCTGAAAGTAGATGGAATGCCGCAGTCGGAGGACGGTAAGCCGGTGAAGACCGATGCCGAAGGCCGCTACAAGATCAGCGTACCCATAGGCGAGCACTTCGTGGAGGCATACCTCGACGACCACACGCTGGTGGACGGCGGCCGCTACCCCACCTCGGGCAAGACCCACTTCGACCGCCCCGTGCAGCACGACTTCATCGACTCCACACTGGTGAACCTCGTGGGCCGCATCGGCGGCGGCGAGCGCAACGACACCTTAGCCGTGGGCTTCGGCGCGTCGAAGAACAACATCGGCATGGCGACCATCACACTGAAAATCAACAACGAGTCGAAGTCGTTCAACTGCCAGGACGACCGCCACACCACCGCCACCACCTACCGCACGTGGCAGAGCGACACCACCAGCATCAATAGCCGTGCCTGGACAGGCTGCGACAACGACTTCAAGGAGAACTACATCTACATACGCACCGACTCGCTGACGGGCGAGTTCTCGGCCAAGATTCCCCCGCTGAAATACACGGTGAAGAGCATCGTGGTGGATTCGAACAGGGACAAGATACAGTTCACCGAGCTGCCTGAGCTGGACCTCAGCGTGGCCACGGAGATGGGCAAAGACTCGCTGCGCGTACCCGTTGATGGCGGCAACGACAGTATATGGGTGCGGTACGGCTACCACACGAAGATGGTGCGCACCTACTACGCACAGCCCCAGATGGACGTGGTGGAGAAAGACCACCCCAAGGGCGTCTATGGCCTGAAAGAGATTACCTATCCGGCACAGGAACAGGGCGGCCCGGACATCGTCATCAGCGACCTGTATAAGGAAGACAGCGACCCGCTCTACTTAGTGGGCTATCCTATCTACAAGATGGGACAGACGGTGAAATACCACCTGCGGGGCTATGAAGCCTACGAGAACCGCGACGCAGCGACCGTGGTCTGCGACACCATCGCCCTGAACCACCAGAACATCACCATCACCAACGAGATGAGCAGCGAGCAGCGAGTGGTCTATAAGGTGATGGACGAGAGCACGGGCTACAAGGAGGGACAGGTGTACGACGTGCAGCAGCAGCAGATACCCTTAGACGACAACGGCGAGGCAGAGCTGACGTGGATGGCGGGCCCGCCCAATATCACGGCCCCCTACACCCGCAAGTTCAACGTCCTCATGGAGCATAAGGACCGCACCTACAACGTGGCCAACATCGATGCTGTCGTGCTGGGACAGCTCACCAACGGCAACAACTTCGTGACGCAAGGCCCCGATGTGGTCGATTTCGTGCTGCGCGACCCGCAGGGCGCCAATTCGACCACCAAGCTGACGAAAGGAACGACCATCACCAAGACCTTCTACGACACACGCCGTGCCTACGGAGAATACAGTGTGGTCGGAAGCTTCGGTTTTGGTGTTGATGATGAAGAGGGAATAGGAACTGGACTTATAATCATGTCGAAGGTGGATGCGCAAAAATTCCTTGATGTGGGTGTCACGACCTCTTGGGAGAAGACGTGGAACAGGGACAGCGTGCATGTGGAGACCACGGTGGAGGATGTCTCCACCAGCGGCAACAAGCCTTACGTGGGTGCCCCGGGCGATGTCTATGTTGGTAAATCCACGAATTTCCTCATCGGCGGTTGCCGCCACCTGTTCATCGGCCGCAACATAGAAACGAAGAAATATGAGGTGAAGTTAGAGAATGCCATTTCCATCGGCGACACCATCTCCACGGCGTTCAAGTTCACCCAGTATGAGCTGGAGACGGTCATGATACCCAAGTGGAAGGACATGCGCCGCAGTTTCCTCACGGAGGTAGCCACAGCGGAAGAGGCCCGAAACTATGTCAACCATGGCAGCAGCTCGGTCTATCTGACATGGCTGGGCCTGGACCTCGACGACTATAGCGAGGGCATCAACTATGTGTGGGCCAGACCCGAGAGTTGGAAGACGGCAGGGCCTCCCAACGGAATGGCCGTCGACAGCGTGGCCTGGTGCAACAACCAAATCGTAGCCTGGGAGAACGCCATCGCTGACAACGAGAAGGACAAACTGGACCTGATGGCCAGTACCACGCCCAAGAACATCTCCATCGACGGCGGTTCCAACTACAGCTACTCGCATGAAACAAACGACTCGAAAAACGACGAAACAACCATCGACTGGAAGATGGGGGTCATACTGGGCGGTAAGCTGAATTTCGGACATAAGCTTGCGGTTTTTTGTGTAACTACTCTCGAGGCCAAGAGCGAGGACGGTGGCGGATATACCAAGGGCGACGGCACCAAGACGGAGAACTTTTCCAAGTGGGAATACAACATCGAGGACGGCAACCGCGACACCGACCTGTCCATCAGCATCTATAAGTCGAAGAGCAACAAGTACAGCGACTTCTTCAGCGTCTTCGGCGGACAGACCTACAATCCCTATCAGCCGCAGGAGGTGACGCACTACTACAAGCCGGGCACACCCCTTGGCAACAGCACGGAGCAGATGGAGCAGCCCGACATGCGCATCGGCCTGCCGGGCGAGAACACGGCGAAGAGCGTCACCGTGAACGACATCCCCGCCGGCGGCGAGGCCAACGTGGTGCTGCAGTGTACCAACCTGGGCAACGCCCATCAGGGCATCATGTTCAGCTACGGCCTCGAGGTGCTGGACGAGACGAACACCAACGGCCTGCAGATACTCATGGACGGTGTGCCCATCAACGGGCGCTCACTCTACTTGGAGCACGGCGAGTCGGTGACGAAGGTGCTCACCATCCGCCAGAGTGACCAGAGCATCCTCGACTACGAGGGCATCAAGCTGTGGTTTGAATCGCAGTACCAGCCCGGCCTGATTCACAGCGAGGTGACGCTCAATGCCCACTTCGTGCCGTCGTCGTCGCCCGTGGAGCTGGCCATCGACGAGCCGGTGGTGAACAGCGGCACGCCAGGTGCCAAGCTGCAGATGACGCTGAAGGGCTTCAACCGCCAGTTCCTCCACCTGAAGGAGATAGGCGTGCAGTACCGCTTCCAGGGCAACACGCAGTGGACCAACCTGCGGAAGTGGTTCGTCAACGCTGCCGACACCGTAGGCACTGGCATGAAGATGGTGCCCGAGTCGGGCGACATCCATTACGAGCTCGACATGATGAGCAACCTGGCCTATCCCGAGGGCAACTACGAGTTGCGCGCTTACACCACCACGCCCTACGGCACGGACATGGTGCACGTGTATAGCGACATCGTCGCTGTCACCAAGGACCGCACGCTGCCCATCAACCTCTATACGCCGGCGCCGGCCAACGGCATACTGGGCTACGGCGAACAGCTGGCCATCGAGTTCAACGAGGACATCGTGCCGGGCTACGTGGGCGGCGACAACGTCGTCGTCACGGCGAAGCTGAACAGCAGCGAGGTACACCACGACGTGGCCTACCGGCTGCAGCCCTACGAGGAGATGATGCCCCACACGACGAACCCCGTGTTCCTGACCAGCAGCTTCGCCATGGACTTCTGGCTGAACTGGCACGAGGCGGGCACCATCCTGCACTTAGGCAAGAAGACCGACAACTTCGCCCTGAGCATCGGCGACGACGGCTACGTCACCGTGACGATGGGCAACAACACCTACCGCAGCGACGCCGCCGTGCCGAAGGACAAGTGGACCTTCTTCGCCCTGAACTACGACACGGAGAAGAAGAAGTTCAACATGCTGGCCCTGCAGGACAAGGATAACATCGACCTGTTCAGCAACCGACCGGTGACGATGGAGAACGTGCAGGCCGTACACTACATGACGGACAACTGCCTGTACCTCGGCCCCGTGGAGGCCGACATCCATGCGCTGGGCCTCTACAACTACTGCCGCGACCTGTCGATAGCCAACGAGGAGAAGTACAATGCCAAGGACGGCTACGTCTATGGACTGGCCAACTTCTGGCCCATGGACGAGGGCCACGGCACGGTGGCC
>JAFSKJ010000068.1 GCA_017449025.1 Prevotella sp.
GCCCGCGTTCCTATGTGCCATCTCGTATGCGTGAGGATGTCTTGGAACGCGGGCGCCCTCGCCCGCCACTCCGCGAGAAGGTTTGGCTCAAAGGCTGTCTACCCCTATCTGATGCCTACGGCATCGTTTTTTCCTTTAGTTTTGCGGTCGGACATTTTTCCCTTTTTGCGTCTGATAGAGTAGATTACCGCGAAAGGGCGAAAGTGTTAGATAATGTGAAGAATCGCTGTGATTATGAAAATATTTCCCTTAGTTTGCAACTTTGTTGTAATTTTGCAAGTCTAACGTAACAAATGACAGTTGAAATATGATACATCTCGAAAACATCAACAAAACCTATCAGGGCGCACAGCCACTTCACGTGCTCAAAGGCATCAACCTTGACATTGACGAGGGCGAGTTTGTCAGCATCATGGGAGCCTCCGGCTCAGGAAAGTCCACCTTATTAAATATATTGGGCATTCTTGACAACTACGACTCCGGCCTTTACGAGCTGGCGGGCGTTCGCATTTGGAACCTGTCGGAGACAAAGGCGGCAGACTACCGTAACCGCATGATAGGCTTTATCTTCCAGTCGTTCAACCTAATATCGTTCAAGACAGCCGTGGAAAACGTCGAGCTGCCGTTGTTCTATCAGGGTGTGAGCCGTCGCAAGCGCCATGCCATGGCCATGGAGTATTTAGACCGTCTGGGCCTGAAGGACTGGGCTACACACTACCCCAATGAGCTGTCCGGCGGCCAGCGTCAGCGTGTGGCAATAGCCAGGGCACTGATTACCAGCCCGAAGATAATCCTTGCCGACGAGCCTACGGGTGCCCTCGACTCGAAGACGAGCGTTGAGGTGATGCAGCTGCTGAAGCAACTGAACGCCGACGAGGGCATGACACAGATAATAGTTACCCACGACCCCAATGTGGCTAATCAGACAAACCGCATTGTCCGCATCAAGGATGGAGTTATTGAATGAAATATGGCAGACCGCCAGGCGTAACAAGCTGCGAACCACGCTTACGGGCTTCGCGGTGGCATGGGGAATCTTCATGCTCATTGTGCTGCTTGGCGCCGGCAATGGCCTTATCAACGCCAACCTGAAGCAGAGCGACCGCTTCCTCAGCAGTTCGATGGTGGTGTTCGGCGGATGGACGTCGAAAGCCTACCAGGGACTGAAAGAGGGTAGGGACATCCGCCTGCACGAGCGCGACATGGAGATTACGGCCAAGGAGTTCTCAAGCAATGTCGACGAGGTGGGGGCGCAGTATAACACCAGTGCGACTATCAGCCTGGGACAGCAGTACATCAGCACAAGCATAAGCGGTGTCTATCCCAACCACACAAAGATAAACAAGGTGGAGATTATGTACGGCCGTTTCATCAACAACATCGACATAAGTGAGAGCCGCAAGGTGCTTGTGCTCAGCAACAAACAGGCGAAGGAGCTATTGAATAACACTGGCAGTGTCTCTGCCCTCGTAGGGCGCTTTGTGAATGTAGGGACATTCGCCTTCAAGGTTGTTGGCATATATAAGGAGAATGAGAACGGGCGCGCCGATGTCTTCAGTGGCTACACGGCCATCAAGCGCATCTACGGTGCCAACACCGACGACGCGGGGCGCATAGAGTTCACCTTCCACGGCCTGCCTACGGAGAAGGCCAACGAGGCTTTTGAGCGCGACTACCGTCATCGCCTGAATGCGGAGCACCAGGCCCATCCTGACGACGAGGATGCTGTATGGCTATGGAACCGCTTTACCCAGAATCTGCAGATGGAGAAGGGTATTGGCATCATTCGCACTGCACTCTGGATAATAGGCCTTTTCACTCTCCTTAGCGGCATCGTAGGCGTCTCAAACATAATGCTCATCACCGTAAAGGAACGCACCCATGAGTTCGGCATACGCAAGGCCATCGGCGCACGGCCATGGTCCATACTCAGGCTTATCATAGTGGAGAGTGTCATCATCACCACCTTCTTCGGCTACATTGGCATGGTGCTCGGCGTGGCGGCCAACGAGTATATGGATGCAACCATAGGCCACGAGACCATAGACACCGGCTTGTTCCGTGCCACCATGTTCCTCGACCCCACCGTAGGCCTTGACGTATGTATAGAGGCGACCATGGTGATGATCATTGCCGGCACCATAGCCGGAATGATACCCGCCTTCAAGGCCAGCAGAATCCGGCCCATCGAGGCATTAAGAGCAGAGTAAAAGTCCACCCAAGCCCTCCCGAAGTGAGGGATGTCAAGAATAATAAAAACAATGAATAAGACAGAGGCAACGAATATTGAGGTAAAGCCTAACCAAGTCCTCCCGAAGCGAGGAAAGTGGTTGCGCTTCGACCTTGACTCCTACCGCGAGGTGCTCGACACCTTGACGCGAAACAAGAGCAGGAGTTTCCTCACAGGCTTCGGCGTCTTCTGGGGCGTCTTTATGCTCGTGGCCCTCATGGGTGGCGGCACGGGGCTGAAGGAGCTGTTGCAGCAGAACTTCGCAGGCTTCGCCACCAACAGTGCCATGGTGTGGGCACAGCCTACAAGCAAGGCTTACAAGGGCTTCCGCAAGGGTCGCATGTGGACTATGGACTATAAAGACGTTGACCGCCTGCACCGCTCTGTCCCAGAGCTTGACGTGGTCACCCCACTGCTCTTCAGCAATGGCGGCACCGCCTACTACGGCGACCGCAAGGCATCGGTAGGCGTCTCGGGTGCCATGCCCGACTTCCGTCGCGTCAACGAGCCAAAGATGTACTACGGCCGATACATAGACGAGGCCGACATCCGCGACCACCGCAAGGTATGCGTCATTCAGAAGAAGACCTACAAGGAACTGTTCCCCGGCGGCGGCGACCCCTGTGGCAAGCGCATCCGCATAGACAACATCTACTACCAGATAGTAGGCGTGGACTACAACATGGGTGAGGGCATCAACTTCAGCGGTGAGACAGGCACGGGAGTCACCCTGCCGCTGACGTTCATGCAGCAGGCCTACAGCCGGGGCAACGCCGTAGACATGATTGCCGTCACTGGAAAGCAGGGCATGGTAATGTCGAGCCTCACCGACCGCATACGCGAGACCATTGCCCGCGCACATACCATCGACCCCACCGACGAGCAGGGTGCCATGGTCTTCAACACCGAGGTGCTGTTTCAGCTGCTCGACAACCTGTTCCGCGGCGTCAACTTCCTCATCTGGCTCGTTGGCCTCGGCACATTGCTGGCCGGCTCCATAGGCGTGTCTAACATTATGATGGTGACAGTGCGCGAGCGTACCACGGAGATTGGCATACGCCGCGCCATAGGGGCTACGCCCCGCAACATCCTCGGCCAGATTATAAGCGAGAGCATAGTCCTCACCCTTGTCGCCGGCATGAGTGGCATTCTCTTTGCCGTGCTCATTCTGCAGATGCTGGAACTCGCCAACACCGAGGACGGCATCCTCGCCGCCCATTTCCAGGTAGGGTTCTGGACAGCCATCCTTGCCGCCGTACTTGTCAGCGCCATGGGCGTAGTGGCAGGCCTTGCCCCGGCAGCCCGCGCCATGAGCATCAAGCCCGTCGATGCCATGCGCGATGAATAAGCCCCATAAGTCCCATAAGCCCCATAAGTCCCATAAATGAAATAACAAAAAATACAGCAGCAATATGAAAAAGTACACAAAACTGATTGTGGCAGCAGTCATCGCCGCGATTTTCATCGGAACCTTTGTGTTCCTCTGGCAGAAGAGCCAGCCGAAGGAAGTACTCTACACTGAACTCATGGCTAAGATGGACAGCATCCAGAAGACAACCATCATAACCGGAAAGATTGAACCACGCAACGAGGTCAGTGTAAAACCGCAGATCTCGGGCATCATAGCCGAGCTAATGAAGGAGCCGGGCCAGTATGTACAGCAGGGCGAGGTAATAGCCAAGGTCAAGGTAATACCCGACATGCAGCAGCTGAGTTCCGCCGAGAGCCGCGTACGCCTTGCCACCTTGAACCTGAAGCAGGCGCAGGTGGACTACGACCGTGAGGAGGCCCTGCACAACCAAAAGCTGGTGTCCGACGACGAGTTTGAGAAGATACGGCAGCAGCTGCGTCAGGCCAAGGAGGAGCGCAGTGCCGCTGAAGAGGCCCTGCAGGTGGTTCGCGACGGTGTGAGCAAGTCGAACGCGAGCGCCAGCTCAACGCTCATCCGCGCCACCATCAGCGGTGTCATACTCGACATTCCCGTCAAGGTGGGTAACTCCGTAATCAACTCCAACACCTTCAACGACGGTACAACCATTGCCACCGTGGCCAACATGAACGACCTCATCTTCCGCGGCAACATTGACGAGACCGAGGTTGGCCAGCTCGTCATAGGCATGCCCATGAAGATAACCATCGGCGCCCTGCAGGATATGACCTTCAACGCCGCCTTAGAGTACATCTCGCCCAAGGCCACCGAGTCGAACGGTGCCAATCAGTTTGAAATAAAGGCTGCCGTCAGTGTTGGCTCAAAGGCCGTGTCGGGCGTGGCCTCCGGAGCCACCCTTCGCTCAGGCTATTCCGCCAACGCCGAGATTGTTCTCGTCCGTGCCGACAATGTGCTCACCGTTCCCGAGAGTGCCATAGAGTTCAGTGGCGACTCAACCTTTGTCTATGTTGTAAAGCCTGCCAAGGACAAGCCCGAATATGTGCGCACCCAGGTTGTAACCGGCCTTAGCGATGGTGTCAACATCCAGATTAAGTCCGGCCTCAAGAAGGACGATAAAGTCCGCGGTCCGCAAATCATTACCGACGATAAAGAAGACTGAGAATTGTAATTAGAGATTATTATGAGTATGAGAGTGATTAGTGAAAAGGATTATTGGATGCTGAGGCTGGCATGCGCCTTTGCCTGCCTGCTGTCAGTATTCGTTCTGCAATCTTCTGTTTGCCTTGCCCAGCCCCATGCCTGGACCCTTCCTGAGTGCTGCGACTATGCCATAGCCCACAGCATCTCCATACGCCAGCAGGAGAACCAGTGCCGTCAGCAGGAAATCAACCTCTCCAATGCCGTCAACAGCCGTCTGCCAGACCTCAGCGGCTCCATGAGCCAGAACTTCAGCTTCGGTCGAGGTCTCACTGCCGACAACACATATTCGAATACAAACACCAGTTCCACGAACTTCAGCCTCGGTACCAGCGTTCCTCTCTTTACCGGATTCCAGATTCCCAACCAGATAAAGATGAGCAAGCTGAACCTTGAGGCCGCCACCGCCGACCTTGAGAAGGCGAAGAACGACATAAGGATGCAGGTGGCACAGGCCTACGTGCAGATTCTCTACGACATGGAGATAGCCGACGTTGCCCATCGCCAGATTGCCATCGACAGCCAGCAGGTTGTGCGACTCGCCGCCCTTGTCGACAATGGCAAGGCCAGCGGAGCGCAGCTCTCACAGCAGAAGGCCACCCTCGCCAACAGCCGTCTCACTGCCACCCAGGCAGACAACAACCTCTCCGTAGCCCTTCTCAGCCTCTCACAGCTTCTCGAGCTTCCCTCCGCCAGCGGTTTTACCGTTGTCCGTCCTGCTGTCGGCGAGTCCGGTGGTTCACTTGCCGCCGCTGCCATTCCCTCTCCCGATGCCGTCTACGCCGAGGCTCTCGGCATAAAGCCCGAGATAGCTGCGCAGCAGCTCCGCCTGCGTGCCACTGACAACAACATTGCCATAGCCCGCTCCGGCTACATGCCCACGCTCAGCTTTTCCGGCGGTATCGGTTCCAACTATTACACCACCAGCAAGTTTCCTTCCGATGGCTTCGGCACCCAGCTCAAGAACAACTTCTCGCAGTATATCGGCCTGAACCTCAACGTGCCCATCTTCAACCGCTTCCAGACACGCAACAACATCCGTAGCGCGAAGATTGAACAGCAGAACCAGCAACTGACGCTCGACAATACCAAGAAAACCCTGTATAAGGAGATACAGCAGGTGTGCCTCAATGCTACCGCTGCCCGCGCAAAATACGAAAGCAGTGCCGCTGCCGCACAAAGCAGCAACGACGCATTTGTGCTCATGCAGGCGAAGTATGAGAATGGTAAGGCAAACATCACCGAGTTCAACGAGTCCAAGAACGCCTGTCTCCGCGCCGAGTCCGACCTTGTCCAGGCTCGCTACGAACTTCTCTACCAGCACTCACTCATCAATTTCTATCGTGGGCGGCCTTTGGAGTTCTAAAACGACTTAGAAAAACTGCAGTATGTCACGGAAGCTTTCTACCCTGAACAGCCGTTCGTGGTCGAAGTCCTCCACCCGCGTGGCATTTCCGCCGTCGCCGATGGCATACTGCTCAATCTGCCATGTAACGTAAAACGGTATGTGTATCGCCCAGGCACCAACGGCCAGTGCCGGGGCGATGTCGCTTTTCAGCGAGTTGCCTATCATCAGCAGCCTTGAGGGGTGTATGCCCTGGTGGTGGCACAGCTGCCGGAACTCATGTTGAGTCTTGTCGGAGGTAATCTCCACATCGTCGAAGAAGTCCACAAGTCCCGACCTCCGCAGCTTGTTCTCCTGGTCCTGTAGCTCTCCCTTGGTGAAAACCACCAGCCGCGGGGCATCCTTCCCTGCGGCGTCACATATCTCTCTCAGCTGTTGTAGCGTTTCCTTCACGCCGGGAAGCGGTGTCGCCGGCAAGTGTAAGAGCTGCTTGCCCATGTTGAGAAGACTGCCTATGGCCTCTGTAGACACTTCTCCCTTGCTCACCCTCAGTGCCGTCTCAATCACCGACAGGGTGAAGGCTTTGCATCCATAGCCGAGGTCGGCCATGTTCTGGCTCTCAGTGATGAACAGCTCGCGCTTGCCGTCGCTTGTCCAAGGCCGCAGCACCTCGTATAGCCGTTCTTCCACTTGCTCAAAGTGCGACTGGCAGTCCCACAGGGTGTCGTCGGCGTCGATAGCTACCACGCTAATGTCTTTCCATACGTTCATGACAGTTGATGCCTGTTTGATATAAATGTATAAGGGGACTCCCGAAGGAGTCCCCTCACAGTTGTCGGTTTATAAAGCTTAATAGTGATTAAGCGGGAAGGCTGATAGCCTCCGACGGGCAGACACTGGCGCATGTGCCGCACTCAGTGCAGAGATCGGGGTCGATAGAATACTTGTCGCCTTCAGAAATAGCCTCAACGGGGCACTCACCTTGACACGTACCGCATGCGATACAGTCATCACCAATTACGTATGCCATAATCTTGTAAAAATTTGTTGTTAAAAATGTGATACTTATTTTTGATGAGGCAAAGGTACGAACTTTTTTTCGTTCCTACCAACTTTTAGCTATCTTTTTTTGTAATTTATACTACGTCGAAATTGACCTTCACATAATAAGCGGACACTTTTGGCGTTATTATTATTAGAATGAACAGACTGTTTGTCATTATTATAATAATAGGTGTGGCCGTGGGCGTGTGCGCACAGGAGCGCACAGTGCAGAACAAGCCGTACATTGACTTGCGCCCCATGCACTTTGGAATACTCGTGGGCTTCCATGCCCAGGATATTGAGTTCAAGAATGTGGGGCCGCAGACTTTTGTGGCTGAAGACGGCACAGAGAGCGTGCAAACCATATTGTGCGACCAGGACACGTGGAACCCGGGGTTCAGCGTGGGCGTGCTCGCCGACCTGCGCTTGGGCGCTCACCTCAACTTCCGCATCACTCCCACCATGCACTTTGGCGCCAAGCGCCTCACCTTTCGCAACCTGTCGCAGATGAACGAGGCTGGCAATGCTCCCTTGGAGATTTGGCAGGACATGAAAAACACCTATATTTCCGTGCCACTTGACCTTAAGTTCTCTGCCGAGCGGTTCAACAACTACCGCCCTTACATCATGGCGGGCATCAACCCCATGATAAACCTGTCGGGGAAGGCGCAGGACTATATGCAGCTGAAACGCTACGACGCCATGATTGAGGTGGGACTGGGCTGCGACCTGTATCTGCCTTTCTTCAAGTTGATACCGGAGCTGAAGTTCTGCTATGGCCTTACCGACGTTGTAGACCATCACCATGCCACCGAGCTTACCGACATTAATAAGCGCGCCTATGCTAATTCAGTGGCATCGGCGCGCTCGAAGATGATTGTCCTTACCTTCTATTTCGAGTAAGCTCTTACGGTAAAGTATCCTTCCACCATACTACCACAGGCTCTCGTCTGCCAGCAGTGCCTCCACCTCATCGTCGGTGGCCAGGTTGAAGTCGCCCGGAACGGTGCATTTCAGGGCGGCGGCGGCCAACGAGTAGTTGAGCTGCCGGCGACGGTCGTCGGGCCACTGACCCATGGCGTGCAGGAAGCCTGCCATGAAGGCGTCGCCCACGCCCACGGGGTCTATCACGTCGGGGATGTTCATTATCGGCGCCTCCATCAGCTTGCCGCCGGTCCACAGCAGGGCTGTCAGCGTGTGGTGGTGGGAGTTTACAATGTTGCGCATGCCCATGAGCCAATGCTGGCAGCGCGGGAAGTCGCGGTGCAGCTCGTCGAACCACTCGCCGTATTCGTCCATCTGCATCTTGAAGTCGGAGCTGGTGGCGGTGAACGGCGGCTGGTGCCTTCCGCTGAGGAACTCAAACTCAATGGCGTCGCCAAACATTATGTCGCAGCGCCCTAACATGCGGCAGAGCGTCTGGCGCGGGTCGGCGCCGTAGCGCCACAGGTTCTTGCGGTAGTTGATGTCGAAGGCCACCTTCACTCCAAGCTCGTCGGCAATGTCCAAGGCCTCGAACGTGGCATTGGCAGCGTTTTGTGATATTGCCGCCGTGATGCCCGACACATGCAGCACACTGGCTCCTTTCAGTATCTCGCGCCAGTCAATCATTCCCGGCTCCAGTTCACTGTATGCAGAGTGTGCACGGTCGTAGATCACCTTTGCCGCCCTCATGCCAGCGGGTGGCTCAAAA
The DNA here is from genome assembly GCA_017449025.1 of Prevotella sp. GTDB lineage: Bacteria > Bacteroidota > Bacteroidia > Bacteroidales > Bacteroidaceae > Prevotella. The sequence continues at coordinate 8,900 of JAFSKJ010000068.1, forward strand.
TAGTAGGTGCCTATGCGCTGGCCGCCGTAAACCACACGGCTACAGTCTACGCCAAGCTCTTGCAGTCGTAACACGCCAGCCTGGCCTATGGCGTTCTGCGGCAACCGCGTGATGTATTCCACATGGTCGCCAAGGGTGGCAAGGCTTACGGCCACATTGGCCTCGCTGCCGCCAAACTGGTTGGTGAAAATGCCGCCCTGTGTCAGCCTCTGCTGGTCGGGCTTAGAGAAACGGAGAAGCAGTTCTCCAAAAGTTACAATTCGTCGTTCATTCATCTTGTTAAGCTATTCAGTTGTTCTGTTAAGCGGCGCAAAGTTACACATATTTTTCGAAAAAGCAAAAAATCTTTGGCTTTTTGCTCACTTATTCGTAACTCTGAGCGTTGCTCTAAGTTACTTCCGTTCTAAAATGAAAAGAAAAACAAGTTTTCCTTTTGCATTTTGCTCACTTATTCGTAACTTTGCAGCGTCCAATCAGGGAACGCGGGCGTCCTCGCCCGCCATATATGCGGGCGGGGTCGCCCGAGTTCCCTGATGCAAAGCGGTGAAATAACCCGTTAGTTATATAGAAACCGAAGTTGAAAACAAAAGTATAATAACAATGGAAAAGAAACTCAGACAAGGCTCGCTTTGCGTACACGCAGGCTACAAAGCCAAGAACGGGGAACCCATAGAACTCCCTATCATACAGTCGACAACATTCAAATATGACGACTCCGACGAGATGGCGCAGTTGTTCGACCTGAAGAAAGAAGGCTACTTCTACACCAGGTTGCAGAACCCCACCAACGACGCCGTGGCAGCCAAGATAGCAGCACTTGAAGGGGGCGTGGGCGCCGTGCTCACCTCCTCCGGTCAGGCCGCCAACTTCTATGCCGTGTTCAATATCTGCCAGAGCGGCGACCATTTCGTTACGTCCAACGAGATCTACGGTGGCACGTTCAACTTGTTCGGCGTTACGCTCAAGAAGCTCGGCATAGACTGCACCTTCATAAGTCCCGATGCATCGGAAGAAGAGATACAGGCAGCCTTCCGTCCCAACACCAAGCTCCTCTTCGGCGAGACCATCTCCAACCCCGGCTGTGCAGTGCTCGACATCGAGAAGTTCGCACGCATTGCCCATGCCAACGGGGTGCCTCTTGTAGTCGACAACACCTTCGCCACACCTGTCAACTGCCGACCCTTTGAGTGGGGAGCCGACATTGTAACTCACTCCACAACCAAGTATATGGACGGCATGGCCACCCAGGTGGGTGGATGCGTGGTAGACAGCGGCAACTTCGACTGGCTTGCCAATGCCGAGAAATTCCCCGGCCTCTGCACACCCGACGAGTCATACCACGGACTTACCTACGTCAAGGCCTTCGGCAAGATGGGCTTCACCACTAAGCTCGTGGCGCAGCTCATGCGCGACCTTGGCTCCATACCCGCCCCGCAGAACTCGTTCCTGCTCAACCTCGGCCTGCAGACCCTGCATCTGCGCATGGCCCAGCATTGTAGCAATGCGCAGCGTGTGGCAGAGTTCCTTCACGACAACGAGAAGGTGGCGTGGGTGCATTATTGTGGACTTCCCGACGATGCCAACTACAGTCGTGGGCAGAAGTATCTGCCCAACGGCTCTTGCGGCGTCATAGCCTTCGGACTGAAGGGCGACCGCGATACAGCCATCAAGTGGATGGACTCGCTCAAGATGATAAACATTGTCACCCATGTGGCCGATGCCCGCACCTGCGTGCTCCATCCCGCCAGCCACACCCACCGCCAGCTCAGCGACGAGCAGCTGCGCGAGGCCGGCGTAGCTCCCGACCTCATCCGCCTCAGCGTGGGCATAGAGGATGTTGAAGACATTCTCGACGACATCCGCCAGGCTCTTGACCAGATATAACTGTAAAACAACTAAGCTACTATTAATAATAAAGACAGCAGCTACAGTCTAATGCGATTGTAGCTGCTGTCTGCTTAGTTATCTTACCACGACCTTGCGGCCACCAACAATGTAGAGTCCCTTCCGCAGACCGTTGGCCGAAGTGGCATCGCGCTTCACCAGCACTCCCGCAGCCGTGTAGACATCTTGTGGGTAGCTGTCGGCAGTCATGGTTGCTATGTCCGACAAGTCAACGATGGTCAGCTTGCCGTGCTTGTAGACGAATTCGTAGTTCACGGCTTCGCCGCCGCTGACGGTGATGGCATATTCGCCGGCAGGTGTTTCCGTGCCTACGTCATTGCCGTCGCCGTCTACACAGGCTGCCACGGGCAGCTGCATCAGCACGCTCTCGTCGTCGTCGAGCTTCCAGCCTTCGTAGCTCACCACAAACTCCGGGTTCTCGGTGCCTATCTCGCGCTCTGCGTCGGCCACGCTCACCGTCAGCGGAGCTTTCTTCACCGTGAGCTTGCCGTCATAGTATGCTACGTTGCTGTTCTCCACTCCGCCCCGCTCTATCCTTATGGGGTATTCGCCCACGTCCGACCTGTCTGTGGCTTCGCACAAGATGTCGGGAGTGCCGCCGAGTCTGCCGCCCTCCACGTTGTACTCAAACTGCGGGTTCTCGTCGCCGTACTCACGTGTGTAGCTGTTGACAGTGACAATGGTCGGCTCGTACAGATACGGGTCGATGCCTATGATGCGACCGAACTCCTTCCACACCGGGGCCTCGCGGTACTGCTTCTCCTTGCCAGAGGGCACCTTCAGCGTCAGCTTGGGCAGGTCAAGGCCAGAGAAGGCGTATCTCATCACCCTGCACGATGCCGTGTCGGCAATCAGCGACACCACTTCCTCTAAGCCATCGCACTGGAAAGAGTAGTTGCCTATGAAGGTGGTGGTGGCGGGAATGACTATGGTGCTCAGGCTGTCGCAGTACAGGAATGCACCGTAGGCTATGCTGTCCACGGCGTTGCCTATGGATATCGACTTTGCACCAGTGCAGTTGTAGAATGCGTCATAGCCGATGGACTTCACCGAGTTGGGTATGGCTATGGTGCTGAGTCGCTTGCAGCCGCTGAAGGCGGATTCACCTATATATCTTACTGTGTTGGGGATAATGGTGGCGGCGCAGCCCGTGGTCAGCGAGTCGTTGGCCGTAACTATGATGGCGTTGCAGTCCTGTCGTGAGTCAAATACGGTGTTGCCCTCCTCCACGCTGATGGCATTAAGACTCTCGCAATTTCCAACAATTCTGGAGCCGATTTTGGTTACGCTGGCGGGAATGGTAATGGAGGGTAGGGTGGAGCAGCCGAAGAAGGCACTGGAGCCAATGCTCTCCAATGAGTTGGGAAGTTCCAACATTCCAAGTTTCTTGCAATTGTAGAAGGCATAGTTGCCGATGCTCTTCAACGAACTGTTTAGTTCTACGCTTGAAAGGTTGGCGCAACTGTAGAAGGCGTAGCTGCCGATGCTCTTCACTCCGTAGGGAACGACTATGGACTCCAGTCCCGTACACTCGTAGAAGGCACGGTCGCCAATGTGCTTCACTGTGCCCTCTATCCTTGTGCCCTTGCATCCCACTATCAGCGAGTCGCTGGCCGTCACTATGACGGCGTTGCAGTTGTTGCGGCTGTCCAATGCTTTGTTGTCCTTGTCTACAACGATGCTGTTGAGAGCCGTGCAACCCCGGAAGGCGTAGTTGCCTATGGAGTCGACGCTGGCGGGAATCTCTACAGCGGTCATAGTGGCGCGGTCCTTGAAACCATTCGATGATATTGACGCTACCACCAACTCCTTGTCGCCACCCGCCTTTGTAGCAGGAATCTTGAACGCCGTCTTCTTGCTGGCAGGGTTGACGCTCACGGCCAGCGTGCCGTCGGTCTGCAGGTCGAAGAAGAAGTCGTCGTCCATAGCCATCTCAACAATGTGGGTAAAATTGCTCCAACCCTCTGCTGCCGCATATTTCTCCTTAGAGCCGAGGGGGACGTAGAGGGTGACATCATCCAAGGTATACCCATGATTCATTGTGCCTAAACTCCCAAATTTTGGCAGATCTTCACTCATCATGCGTATAGTTTCAACCGAACCTTCCCAAAACAAGTCATAGCCGATATAACTTACAGAGCTTGGTATGATAAATGGCTTATCATAGTCCCAGTGGATACCATGGAAAGCCCTACTGCCAATGGCTGTGACGGAATTGGGAATGACTGTAGTAGGACAGCCAAATATCAGCGAGTCACTGGCCGTCACAATGATGGCGTTGCAGTTGTCACGGGAGTCAAACACGGGGTTGCCGCTCTCCACGACGAGCGATTTCAGATAATCATTACACTCGAAGGCCTGACTCTCCATCTTCACCACCGAGCTGGGAATGACCAGAGTGTCGATTCCCGTTTGCAGGAAAGCACAGTCCCCTACTGTTGTGACCGAGTGGGGTATGGTGATTTTCTTTAGTGATGTACACCAGCAGAACGCCATGTCGCCAATAATCTCTATGCCATCGGGGATGACCGTGTTTTGGCAACCCTCCTGCAGCTTGTTGGTAGCCGTCTCAATGATGGCGTTGCAGTTGTTACGCGAATCATAAACAGGGTTGCTGCTGTCTACCGTGATGGATTCCAGACTGCCGCAAGAGCCGAAGAGCCATGTGCCTATGCGGGTTACAGACGCAGGAATGTGTATGGACTTCAAATTAAAGCAGTATTTGAACGCCTCTGCACCGATGCCTACTACGCTGTTCGGTATGGTGATGGTTTCAAAACGACCTGGTTGGGCTTGGTCGGCTATCACCCGCGTTCCCGGTTGAATGTCAAGGTGTCCTACACCATCCCAATTCCATGTGGTAGAGCCTTTGCTGCCGAGCAGCACCTTATCCTTATAGACTATCCCGTCGGGCTGGCTGTTCCACCATGCGGTATTTGCAAAAGCTTTCGCCCCCACCTCCATTATTGCCTCCGGTATGTTGAATGTCTTCAGGCTGGTGCAGTTGTTGAATGCCTCACCGTAAATTGCTTCCACAGTCTTTGGCATGGTTACCGACTCAAGGCTTGTGCAGCCTCGGAAACAAGCGTAGGGTAATGTCTTTACGCGGGCTTTGATGTTTACAGAGGTTAGGCCAGTACAATCCTCAAAACCTGCATTCCATGAATAGGATATCTCGCCTACAATATATGTACTCCCATTGTAGTTCACTGTCTCCGGAATAACCAAGCTGCCACTGTACGACTTGTCTTCAAGGCCATATACCTCTACAGAGTCTCCTGATATTGTGTAGTACTCTATCCCGTCCACCACAAAGCCGAACGACGATACGGCGGTGGCCAACACTACTAATAATGTGTAAATCCTTCTCATAGTTTTCTGTTTTTATTGTTATTATATTTGTCTGAAATGTTAAGTAATTGAACACAATTTGTTTGTATTGTTCGCTATGCAAGCCCCGAAAGGGCGTTAAGATTACAGGCAGGGGTAACACCCCTGCTAAATTAGGTATTCCTACACAACCCTGAAGGGGTGGCAGAACGCTCTGTCGCCCTTTCGGGGCTACCGTTCCCTCCATCTCTTACAGGGGTTTCACCCCTGCCTATGTTCTTTTCAGCCCTTCGGGCTTTTTGTGCAATCATTATGTCGATTACTATTGATTTGCTACTTTTCTACAGTCCAAACACCTGGGGTAAAGACAGAAAAAGAAAACGTGGACTGATTACTTCGTCTACGCTTCACCGAGGTATTGGGGATAACCATTGCACACTTCAACGAGTAAAAGTCCACGTGCATGCACGTGAACCGTTCACTTTTACTCTTGTGTGCTCCTTCTAATTCCCCAATTATCGGTGAGCAAGAATCAAAAGCTAACGCTTCTTATCTATATGTCTATTGTCTACGGTCTATGTCATACGCTATAGTAGTTTTAGGGTTTCACATGTTTGTATGTTCATCGCAATGCAAGGCAGCTCATTCACTTCACCTGCACAATCTTGTAGTTGTCGATGGTGCGGCGGTCCTCGCTGATGTTCAATCCTACGGCCCATACGTGGCGCTGGTCTGCTCTTCGGCGCTCACGTCGCCGCCAACGGCCAGGAAGGCGGCATAGAGCAGCGACTGGTAGAGCTATATACACAGAACCGCGCTCACGAATCCTGTCGAACGTCTGTACGCCCACGGCGTAGCCCCTTCTGTTTCCCTCAGTCTTGACCATGTAGTGGCAATTTTTCGGCAAAAATACAAAAAAAACCTGAATCCGCAAACTTTCAGTGCAGTAATTATGAAAATTTCTTTCCTTTTTGCGTATGACCCCTGCAAACGGTAGCGTATACAAAAGCCCTGAAAGGGCGGCAGGATTCTTCTGTCACCCCTTTGGGGTTGCCTTCACGCCGCCGACTTGCAGGGGTTACACCCCTGCCTGTGGTCTTATCAGCCCTTCGGGCTTTGGTGGTATCTTTGCGGATAATAACTGAGCCCACTTTAAAAAGTCAGAACCATGATTAAGACGGCAAAAAACGGAGCGCAGCCACTCCCCTCCCATCAAGGGGAGGGGCAGGGGTGGGGTCTGTAACATCCTGACAGCGAAGAAGATACTGACCCCACCCCCAACCCCTC
>JAFSKJ010000069.1 GCA_017449025.1 Prevotella sp.
CACCTTGCGGCCGGTCTCCTGACCTTTGATATTCAATACACTAACTTCCATGTTACTTATTCACAATTACGGTTGAACCATTACATCCGGCGCAGCTTCCCTTCACAAGGATCAAGTTGTGCTCCGGAATTACCTTTAACACTCTCAGGTTCTGAGTGGTGACGCGGTCGCAGCCCATGTGGCCGCCCATGCGCATACCTTTGAACACTTTGGCGGGATACGAGCAGGCGCCGATAGAACCCGGCTTGCGGGCACGGTCGTCCTGACCGTGGGTGGACTGACCTACACCACCGAAACCGTGGCGCTTCATAACACCCTGGAAACCTTTACCCTTAGAGGTGCCGACTACGTCGACGAACTGCACATCGTTGAAGATGTCCACCGTAATGGTGTCACCGAGGTTGTACTCCTCGTCAAACTTGAACTCGGCCAAGTGGGCCTTGGGCGTTGTGTTGGCCTTCTTGAAGATACCCAACATGGGTTTGGTGGTGTTGCTCTCCTTCTTCTCGCCGAAAGCGAGCTGAACGGCCTTGTAACCATCTTTCTCGACGGACTTCACCTGTGTCACAACGCAAGGACCAGCTTCGATAACAGTGCACGGCACGTTCTTGCCGTCGGCACTGAAAACGGATGTCATTCCGATTTTCTTTCCTAATAATCCTGGCATTTCAGTTTTAAATGTTTAATATTAAATGTATAAAGTTCTATATGTCTCTTATGTCTTCTGCCTCATCAACCATGCTCCACATTAGCCATATACACAGACAAAGAAGAAACAGCCTAAAGCTCTCTTTCGACAGCTAAACTGCTCTTTTTCAGCGTATTGTTAGCGTAATGCCAGCGCAATAATCACTTTAGCGGCTGCAAAGGTACATATTATTATTGGATTACGCAACAGTTTTTACACAGAAGATACGATTATTTAATATTTTTTAACTCCACTCTACTCAATAAGTGGCGGGAAATTGCAAATAATTGCTTACCTTTGCAGTCCGATTGGTTTAAAACAAACGACAACTATGGACAAAACAAGATTCTTACTTTCCGTAATCATCTTGGCTGCAACGACTATTCCCTCCTTTGCCGCCAAGAAGAAGGCAGTGGCCGAGGAGCCGAAGGACCCCAACGAGATGGTGGCCTATCTCTTCACCTACTTTAATAGTAACGACCCCAAGGATGAGCAGATATGCTATGCCATATCCGACGACGGCTACAACTTCACGCCGCTGAACCATGGCATGCCCGTCATAGAGAGCGACACTATAGCCCTGACACAGTGCGTGCGCGACCCCCACATACTGCGCTGCGAGGATGGCAAGACCTTCTACATGGTATGCACCGACATGCGCTCTTCGCTGGGATGGTCCAGCAACCGCGGCATGGTGCTGATGAAGTCTACCGACCTCATCAACTGGCAGCACTCCACCGTAAACTTCCCCACCCGATACACTAAAGAGTGGAAGAATGTAATCCGCGTATGGGCGCCGGAGACCATCTACGACCACAAGACTGGCAAGTACATGGTGTTCTACTCCCTGCGCACCAGCGACCCCGGGTCGTTCGACAAGATATACTACCAGTATGCCAACAGCGACTTCACCGACCTGGAGGGTGAGCCACGCTGGCTCTTCGATGCCGGCAACGCCACCATCGACGGCGACATTGTCTACAATGATGCCGACAACCTCTACCACCTATTTTATAAGCAGGAGTCCGGGCGTGGCATTTACCAGGCCGTGGCCAAGGAGCTTACCGACAAGTGGCAGATGATCGACGGCAACGTTGAGCAGACCAAGGAGTCGGTAGAGGGCGTAGGCGTATGCAAGGCCATCGACGGCAAGTCGTGGATCATCATGTACGACTGCTACGGCAACGGCCACTACCAGTTCTGCCGCTCTGAAGACCTGAAGACCTTCCAGTTCGTGCAGAACACCGAGACGAAGGGCAAGTTCACGCCCCGCCACGGCACCATCTTACCCATTACACGCGCCGAGAAGGAACGCCTGCTGAAGGAGTTCGGCAACCACCGCCAGCCCATCCTCACAGGTTTCCACGCCGACCCCGAGGTGCTGTACTCTAACAAGACCAAGAAGTACTACATCTACAGCACCACCGACGGCACCCCCGGCTGGGGAGGCCACGACTTCAGCGTCTTCTCGTCGTCCGACCTCATCAACTGGACCGACGAGGGCAAGATGCTCGACGTCAAGGGCGACCAGGTGCCCTGGGCCACCGGCAATGCGTGGGCACCGTGCATAGAGGAAGTAAAGCAGAAGGACGGCACCTACAAGTACTACTTCTACTTCTCTGCCCACAACCCCAAGAGCAATCGCAAGGAGATCGGAGTAGCCGTGAGCGACAGCCCTACGGGGCCGTTCGTGGATAGCGGCGCTCCCATCATCACCGATGCCGACCGCCCAGCAGAGGCCCGCGGCGGGCAGGCCATCGATGTCGACGTGTTCAAAGACCCGAAGACCGGCAAGCACTACCTGTACTGGGGCAACGGCTTCATGGCCGGCGCGGAACTCAACGACGACATGCTCTCTGTGAAGAAGGAGACCATACAGCTGATGACACCCAAGGGCGGCAACCTGCAGACGTGGGCTTTCCGCGAGGGTGCCTACGTCTTCCACCGCAAGGGCACCTACTACTTCCTCTGGTCAGTCGACGACACCGGCTCTCCCAACTACCATGTCTGCTACGGCACGGCAAAGTCGCCACTCGGCCCCATCAACATCAACCCCGACAGCTACTTGGTGATAAAGCAGAAGCCTGAGGACAAGATCTACGGCACGGCGCACAACTCCATACTCCAGATTCCCGGCCGCGACGAGTGGTACATTGTCTACCACCGCATCAACAAGAACTTCGCCGACAAGAAGTTCGGCGGCGGCGTGCCCGGAACCCACCGCGAGGTATGCATCGACCGTCTGACGTTCGACCGCCAGGGCCGCATCATCCCCGTCACCCCGACGCTCAACGGTCCCGAGCCTCTAATCAAATAAAAATTTTTCATAAAAATGGCGTGAAACATGCCTGACAGCGAGTGGCACTCTACGGTCGTAGAGTGCCACTTAATTTTAAATAAGTGCCACTCCAGCTCCGTAGAGTGCCACTCTACGAATGAAGCCTCGATGTTTCACGCTCAAAAGTGTAAAGTAAATTCAGAAAGCCGTTGACCTTTGGACAGAAAAAAGGAAAAACGGAAGCATTTTCAGTGAGGTTTTTGGGGGTAAATCACACCCCATTGTAACCCCTCTCGCAGAACTTCGTAGGGACTTACTTCATGTATGTCCAAAACACGTATTTAAAGAATATTTATGAAAAATTTTGACTAAAGGAGGGGTTGAAAACGGCCTGAAAGGCCGTCTATCGGGGAGTCCACGATGCCATAGGCATCAGATAAGGGTAGCCAGGCTCTAAGCATTATGCAAGAAAAAGCGAGCTGTACGGTTGGATCTCAGTATGACCCCAATGGGGTCGCCGCTCAGTAACCGTAGTGTCCGAAGGACCTGCGGAAAAAAGAACGCCGCGGATTGCACTCTGAAAGAGTGCCCCAACTATGCCAATGGGCGACCCCCTTGGGGTCGATATCGCCTTTTACCTTCTTCTCCGGGGGTACTTCGCACCACCCGGTTACTGAGCGGCGACCGCTTTGCGGTCATACATCGTGGCAACCGTATCAGTTCAAGAAAAAGCGAGCGAAGGCATGTTGCTTTTGCCTTCGCTCGCAGTTGTTACAGCTATTCAGTGATAGCCGTTAAGAGCAGTCATTACTTTATCACTACCTTCTTTCCGTTCTTGACATAGATGCCCTTCTGCGGCTGGCTTACCTCCACACCTTGCAGGTTGAACACCTTGGCAGCAGCATCGGCGGTCTGGATGTTCTTGATGCCCACGGCCGTCGGATCGATGGTGAACTCAGTGGTGACGTAGGCGTTGTTGTCCTTGAAGTTCGGGAAAGCAGTGGTAGCCATCACGCCGTGAATCTTCTCCTCGCCCTGTGCCTTGATGAACGTGAACTTACCTGGCTCGGTCACTGTGTAGTCAGTGCCCTCGACAAGTGTAGCACTGCTTGCTGTCACGAAGGTGTAAGTAGTGGTGGCAGGCTCGGAGAGGACTCCTGTGGCTGTCAGCTGCGAGCTGAGGTCAAGCTCTGTCAGTGTCTCGGCAACCTCGTAGGCAGCCTGAGGAGCGTAGTTGTACGTCTTCACGTTGGCAGTCTTTGTGGGAAGAGTAGCCAGTGTGAACTTGTTGTTCTGGATGTACACGAGCGACTTCTCGGGAACCTTGTCCAGATCCTTCAGCTCTGTAAGCTCGTTGTTGTTGAGTGAAAGAGTGATCTTCTTGATTGCACCACTATTGTTAAGTGCAGTGTACTCAGCGGGCAGTGTAACCTGGCTCAGCTTGTTATACTGGAGATAGATGCCCGTAAGCTTAATATTCTTGCTCAGGTCGGCAGAAGCCAGCTTGCCCTGCTTGCCATCGGCGCCCTGTATTGACAGATAATCCAGCTCAGTGTTCTTGCTCACGTCGATGCTCTCAATCTGCGGCTCAAATGCAGACTGGGCTGTAGAGTTGATGGTCAGCGAAGTAAGTCCTGCTACCTTCGATACGTCCACGGTCTTCACAGGGCTGTTGTTGAAGCTGAACTGAGTCATCTTCTCGTAGGCGGGAAGTGCCACGCTCTCTACGTTGGCTCCGGTGATGCTCATCTGAACCACGTTCATCAGCTTGGGCTGGTCGAAAGAGGAAGGAATAGCTCCAGAAGCAACGAGATACCAGATGTCGTTGTTTCCGCTGACCGTGATTGTTCCGTCGCCGGCAACAGTGCCCTTGAATACGGTGGCAGGACCAGTGCTGTCGTCTTCCTGCTTGGGACCGGCATTGTTGATGCCAACCTTGGCCTCTTGCGGGTTGCCGTCGCCGAAGTCTACGGTGAAGGTATCCTCAGTGTCATATACGCCGAAGGTCAATGAAACCTCCTCGCCAACAGTACCCTTCAGGGTAAGCAAAGGCTTCGGAGCTTCCTTGAAGGTGATGGTCCAGCGTGGGTCGCCAAGGCTCTCGGGAGCCGTGCCTTCCACTGCGAATGTAGCGTTAAAGTTACCAGAAGCGGCATCGGTGAAGGTCACCACGCCAGCCACGCTGTTCTCTACCGGCTCGTCTGAGTCACCAGTTTCTTCATTAGCACTGGTGTCTGCATCATCAAAGTTAAAGGCATTACCTGTTATAGTCCAAACAGGATTCTTTCCGCCCTGACCACCATTAATGCCCTTGATGGTCTGTCCTTTCTTACCGCAGTTCACGAAGATGTTATTCTCTACGTCATAGATAATCCAAGTCTGATTGCTCTGACGGTGTGAGAAGAAATTCTTGGCCTTGGTAAGGTTATACATCGTGTTGTTCTTTATCACAAATGTCTGTGTTGGTTCACCATCTCCATCAACATCACCATCATACTCAGTTGCCTTCTGTCCACTCTGAGAGCTGTAGAGTGATTTTTCGGTTGCAGTCAGAGCATAGATGGTGGAGTTGGTGATAGTGAAGACACGCGCCGCACTACCCTTGGTGAAATCAAATGCCGTAACGTCGGCAGCCAGTTCAATAACACAGTTGTCGATGGTAAACCCAGTATAAATATTGTTCTTTACTGCGCTGTAGAACACAGCTTTGCTCAGGTCATTCACGTTGACATCCTTCATCGAAAATGAAGAAACTACCCATTCTGCGGGATCTTCCTCTCCATCCCTTACAAACATGGCATTACCACTTTCCAGACCACTGGCGTCGATGGTAGCACCGTTACCATTGATTTCGAAAGCGCCAAAGGCTTTGATTGGCTGGGTGAGAGTGTATGTTATACCCTGCTTCAGGTTGATGGTGATGTTGCGAACATTCTTTCCAGCCTTGGCAGCCTCTAAGGCAGCGGCAATGTCGCCCTCGGCGGGAGAAATCTCTATGTCAACAGGTTCTGCAGCGGCAGCAGCCTCAGTGAGATACATGCCAGTGACGATTACGCCATCGCCCCATCCCTGCTTCTTGATGCAGTGCAGGCGGGCAAAGCCATAGTCTTCGACAATAGCGGCCAGATTGAGCGTATATACACCATCCTCTGCTGTGAGGTATTTCTCTGTAGACCATGTGAATTCGTTGTTGGGGTTGATGTCGAGCATCTTCGAATCCTCCATGGTAGCAGCCTGCTGGCCTTCATTCACAAGACGGTTCAGGCAGAAGCGGGGCTTCACAGTGCCGGCAGTGGTGACTACAAGCGTCTGATAGTTTGTCAGGTCGGCCCACTTCAACTCACTCACATTACCGTCGCCGTATGGCAGGTCACTGGCCTTGAACAGCACAGGATTGCATCCTAAATCAGTGCCGTCACCAGGCTCATCTACGCTGGCATATTGCTTGAACATATCTCCTGTCAGTTCGCTGTATCCATCTTCGAGAGTCAGACCAGCTACAGCTTCCTCAATGGCAGTCTTGGCACCAGTCAGGCTTGACTCTGTAGCATCAGAAGCAGCCAGAGCCGTCTCACCATCGGAGATTGCACTCTGAAGAGCGCTCCAGCTGGATGCGGTCTTGGCAAACGAACTCTGCATCTTGCCGATGGTAATAGCATCTGAAAGCAACTTCTTGTAGGAAGCCAGAGGATCCTGACTCTTTACGAGATACACCTCGTTCACTTTCACCTTTCCACTGGCATTGTAGCCTGATAGACAAATCTCGGAACAGTTGGTCAAATAACTTTGGTCCATATCAAAGTCGGCAAGGTTATATTCCTTTTTGCCAGACTCGGTAATGATGGTTTGTCCACCAGCGGTTGTTCCCTTGTCGGTGGCATAGAACATGAAGCGGTAGCCATCGCCCTCTAAAATCTCACAATCAACTACAAGCTTTGAATACTCTGCAAGATTGCCCGTCGGCAAACCGATGTTGTGAAGCTGGTTTCCCCACTGAGACTCCCATGAGAATGTCATATTCTCGGCATCCCATGTAATACCAGATGGACTTTCGAAGGTGGCATAGACCTTCTCCTCTTCCTGTGCATTTGCACTAAAGCATCCCGCCAATAGCAGGAAGGCAGTGCAGAACAACTTTGTAAAATTTGTCATAGAATTAATGCGTTAGTTAATAAAATATTTAAACAAAATGAGTTATCACTTCTTTGTTGTCACCTTTAGGCTTTAGCAATTCGCCTGCAAATGTACAAAAAAGATTGGAAAAGCGAAAAGAATTAGGTTAAAAATTACATTTTTGCTGATGAAATTTGCAGAATTAATTAATTTTATGTAATTTTGCGGCATCCTTATCAAGGAAACAATGTTACCACTTATGTCTATTATGAAGCAACGACTATTATTGCTGATGCTACTCACCGGATGGGCAGCAGCGTTATGGGCGCAAAAGACCGTTACGGGCACCGTTACCGATGCCAAGGGCGAGCCGCTCTACGGGGTGACGGTGCGCGAGACCGATGCCAAGAACACCGCCGTGACCGACCTTAACGGAAAGTTCAGCATAAAAACGAGCACCGATGCCGCCGTGCTCATGTTCAGATATGTTGGCATGGAGCCATACAAGGTGAGCGTGAAGGGCAAGACCACCATCAGCGTGAAGATGAACGAGGAGACCACCAAGCTGGCCGAGACCGTGGTGGTGTCTACCGGCTACCAGCGCCTGAGCCGCGAGCGGTCGACGGCGGCCTTCGGATTCGTGGACTCCACAAAGCTGAACCGCGTGATGCACAAAGACCTGACCTCAGCCTTGGAGGGGCAGGTGGCCGGCCTGCGCATGGACATCAACCCCAACACGGGCGAGAGCAGCCCCATACTGCGCGGCGTAGGCACCTTCTCCAACAGCGTGGGCACAAAGCCGCTGTTAGTGGTCGACGACATGGCCACCGACCTTGAGTTGTCGGAAATAAACCCCTACGACGTGGAGTCGGTGACGGTGCTGAAGGATGCCGCCGCCGCAAGCATCTACGGTGCGCTGGCTGCCAACGGTGTCATTGTCATCACCACCAAGCAGGGCAAGACCGACAAGACCACCGTCAACGTGAATGCCGACTGGTTCATAGCCACGAAGCCCAACTTCGACGCCATGCACTATGCCTCGACAAGCGACATCATAGACTACGAGACCAATGTATACAACGCACGCGTGAAAAGCAGCGGCAGTGTGAGGAACCTGTTCGACCAGTACACCAACAACTACTACTCACCGCTCTATCAGCTCTACCGCGACCAGGCAGAGGGGCGCATCAGCGAGGCCGACGTAAACAAGACCCTCGACCAGTGGCGCCAGAACGACTACTACGAGCAATACCGCGACAAGGCCTGGCGCACCGCCGTCACTCAGCGCTACAATGTGTCGCTGTCGCAGAAGTCGCAGCAGTCAAGCCACTTCGCCTCGTTCAAGTATGAGCACGACAAGAACCGCGCCCTGAACGACAAGAACGACAATTTCAGCATCTACCTTAAGTCGAACTTCAAGCTGGCCAAGTGGCTTGATATGAAGTTAGGCATAGACACCCGCTTCTCAAACGCCACCACTCCCAACGGCTCGTACACCAGCTACACCCTGCAGGAGCGCTACGCCAGCATCGTGGATGCGCAGGGCAACCGCGTGCAGTCGCCATACGTCAACCTCAGCGGCTATGTGGGCAGCTCGCTCAACGGCAGCCGCATCCGCGAGGTGGAGGAGCAGCAGGTAGAGGGGCTGATGCCCTTCTCGTTCAACGTGCTTGACGCCCTCGACGAGAGCCTGACCAAGAGCCGCAACGTCAGGATGCGCCCGTTTGTCAACATGGAGGCGAAGTTCCTGAAAGCCTTCCGCTACAACCTGATGTTCCAGTATGAGTGGGCACAGACGCGCAGCGAGGTGTACGACGAACAAGACACCTACCTGATGCGCCTTACCCACAACGCCTTCATCGACCAGAACGGCAACTGCCTGCTGGCCGACGGCGGCC
This sequence comes from Prevotella sp., assembly GCA_017449025.1. Classification (GTDB taxonomy): domain Bacteria; phylum Bacteroidota; class Bacteroidia; order Bacteroidales; family Bacteroidaceae; genus Prevotella. The sequence continues at coordinate 8,978 of JAFSKJ010000069.1, forward strand.
GCTGGTTCCAGCAGACCAACAACTCGCGCCGCTACACCTTCCGCAACCAGCTGAACTTCGACAAGAGCTTCCTCGACTCGAAGCACAACGTAAACGCCATCATGGGCTTCGAGCTGCGCGAGAACCGCTCACCACGCCTCGTCCAGCAACTGATGTACGGCTACAACGAGCAGGCGCTCACCTCAGTGCGCATGGACTGGGACAAGCTCTACAACGAAGGCTGGGAAAGCCTGGTATACAACGGCACCACACGCTACATGGGCTTAGGCACCAGCCAGTCAGAGATATTCCACCGCTATGCCTCGTTCTACGCCAACGTGGGCTACAACTACCTGTACCGCTACAACCTGACGGGAAGCATCCGCTGGGACGAGGCCGACCTCTTCGGCCTTGACACCAAGAACCAGCACCACCCGCTGTGGTCCATCGGCGGCGGCTGGAACATCTCCGAGGAGCAGTTCATGAAGGGCATCTCATGGCTCGACTTCCTTAAGCTGCGCATCACCTACGGTGTCAACGGCAACGTGGACCAAAGCTCAACCACCTATTTCGTGGCCCGCTACCGCATAGAGAGCAACGACCCCACCAACACGCAGTACCTGCGCTACACCGACGACAACCTGCCCAACCCGAAGCTGCGCTGGGAGAAGACGTCGACCTTCAACATCGGCCTTGACTTCCGCCTGCTCAACAACCTGCTCAGCGGCTCGTTGGAGTTCTACAACCGCGTGGGCGACGACCTGCTGGTAAGAAAATACATGGACTCGACGCTCGGAGCCACCTCGCGCGTAATTAACAATGGCAAGATGCGAAACAGCGGCGTGGAGCTGTCGCTGACGGGCAACATCTTACGCACCGAGGACTGGGGGCTGTCGGCCACACTCAACTATGCCTACAACAACAACAAGATGCTCAGCGTGGAGCACAGCCCCACCGACATAGCCTCGAACTTCATCACGGCTCCAGAGAATTACCGCATAGAGGACACCAGCTACAACACCGTCTGGGCCTATCAGCTGAGCCGCGTGGTCAACGGCTATCCCGTAATACTCGATGCCGACGGCAACGAGATGGCCAAGTTCGACGCAGAAGGCAACCCCACGGAGGTAACGGTAAGCTCTACCCTCAAGGGTGTGGGCGCACTGAAGAACATGGGCACCTTCGTTCCCATACACACCGGCTCGCTGTCGCTGAACCTGCGGTGGCGCGAGCTGGAGCTTAACACGCTCTTCGTCTTCTCCGGTGGCAACAAGCTGCGCTTAGACGCCACCGACATGAACTCATACCAGATGACCACCGACCACGTGAACGACCACACGGTGAAGCACTACTACGAGATGCCCACAGGCAGCGTGGCCCAGCAGTATGCCAGCACCTTCTCGGAGTGGTGGCGCTACAGCGACCAGCAGGTGAAGTCGGCCGACTACCTGAAGATGCGCAGCATAAACCTGGCATACCATCTGCCCGATGCCATCATAAAGAAGCTTGGCATAGGCCATACACAGCTCACGCTACAGGTGAACAACCTGTTCTACTGGTCGGCAGCAGGCCGCGACATCGACCCCGAGTCGTACTCCGTAAAGACAGGCGGACGCACCCTCACGCAGCCGAAGACAATAAGCATAGGACTCTCGACAACACTATAAAAGCCCACCCCAACCCCTTCCCAAGGGAGGGGCTGACAAAATACAAATAAGATGAAAACAACAAAAACTAATATCAAAGCAATGGCAAGACTTCTATTCAGTCTCCCCTCCCTTGGGAAGGGGCTGGGGGTGGGCCTGTTGCTGCTGTTCTCTTCTTGCGACAGCTATATCGACATCACCCCGAAAGGAGCTGTCACCGTAGACTCCGCCAGCCAGTACTACCAGCTGGTTGTAAACCCCATGCGCTGCTACTACCCCTCTGCGTTTGCCATGCTGAGCGACGACGCCTGGACCAAGGAGTCGAACATCTTCGGCTACGAGAGCCAGACACCCGACGGCATCAACTTCACCTTCAACGAACAGGCCGACCGGACAAACCTCTCCGACAACAATCTGTATGAGAACATGTATGCCTACATACTGCGCTCGAACCTCATCATCGACAACATCGACGACACACAAGGCTCGCAGGACATCAAGGCGCTGGCCAAGGCTGAGGCACGCACCTTCCGCGCCTTCGACCACTTCCTGGCCGTGAACACCTTTGCCAAGGCCTACGACCCCGCAACGGCCACCCAGGACGGCGGCGTCTGCATTGTCGACCACTACGACTTGGAAGCCACACCCGCCAAGGCCACCGTGGCTGAGGTCTACGACTTCATCATCCGAGAGTTGGAGTCGTCGGTAGAACTGTTGAAGGAAAAGCCGGAGAACATCTACCACCCCAACAAGGCTTACGGCTACGGACTGCTGTCGCTGGTATACCTCTTCCACCGCGACTGGGAGAAAGCCCGACAGGCGGCAGAGACATCACTGCGCCTTAACTCCACGCTCATCGACTACAACGTCATCAACAATGCCGGCGGACTGGCACTCTACAAGAACTACAACCGCGACAACAACCCCGAAATACTGAGCTACATGTGGATGGCCTCCGGCTGGATTTCCGAACAGGTGGCACTCTACTACTACGGCATGATAAGCCCCGAGCTGAAGCAGCTCTTCGAGAGCAACGACCTGCGCTACAAACTGTTTCTGCGCGACACAGGCACAACCATAGCCAACTGGTTCGACACCGGCTCAGGAGCTGCCATCTGGACACCGGCCAACACGTCGGAGCGGTTCACATATATGGCGGTGGGCATGCGCACAGCAGAGGTCTACCTGGTTCTGGCAGAGGCCAACGCACGCTTGGGCAACCTGGCAGAGGCCGCCAACTACGTGAACCAGCTGCGAGCAAAGCGCCTTAGCGGCGGCAACACCGACATAGCCACGCCCACGTCACAGGTGGAGATGATCAAGACCATAATCGCTGAGCGACGCAAGGAGCTGCTCTTCGGCTTCCACCGTTTCTTCGACCTTAAGCGCTTCAACATAGAGCCGGAATACCAGAAGACCATCACCCGCAAGTTCCCCGTGGTGAACATCGACGACGCCCACCCCCAGCAGACCTATACGCTGCGCCCCGACTCACGGCTCTACATCATACCCTTCCCCCACTCTGCCCGCGACAAGAACCCCAACCTGACTCTTAACACCAACGAATAGGTTTTTCACGACAACAATTCTTTAACGAACTAAACGCATTTGAATATGAAGAAACTTTACGCAACAATCATGTTTGCCATGATGGCAATGACCTCAATGGCACAAGAGCTGAACGACACCACCTACGTGATGTTCGACTTCAACCTCAACCCCTGGAACCATCCCGTGTCAACGGCTGAAAAAGGCTGGGGACCTGACTACGGGGACCTGACAGGCGCCATCTTAAAAAACACCGACTTCACATGGCCGATAGCAGAAGGTTCCGACAAGTTAGTGACAGTGACACTCTACCCTCCCACCGACTGGGACGAATTCAATCCTGAAAGACCGTCGCTGCTCTGCCGCCGCACCTGCGTCAATGCCGGCATATATACCGCCGACGGCGGCGACTCCATCTTGACCATGCTCTTCACCAACCCCGGCTACACCATGCGCTTCAAGGCGCCCGAGGGCTACAAGTTCGGCAAGATGCTGTTCCACGACTATCGTTCAAACTATTTCCTCATCGACACGGAAGAGGAAATTGAGGTGGAGCGCTTGGGTTCTACACACAAGGACACCCACAAGATATGGATTCCCGAAACGCCGAAGGTGAACAAGAACAACCTGGACTGCTGGGAAGGCGACGAGACCAACATACTGTTCAACAACCAGGCCTACTTCAAGGGCAACTTCATGAAAATAGACATGCGCCTCGTGCCTAACGGCAATGCCGGAGTAGTGGAGATTGCCGACAAGGACACTGAAGGCAACCAGCTGTACGACCTGCTGGGCCGACGCGCCGGAGCCACCCCTCACAAGGGTGTCTACATCAGCGGCGGCAGGAAAATTGTAAAATAAGCATAATTATTCACCAGATATAATTGATTATCGGTCTTTTTGTTGTATCTTTGCAACATGAAGACATTAACCAAAACCATTTCATTAGCTGCACTGCTGCTCACATGTGGGCTGCAGGCAGCTTTTTCCGTAGAGAAATACTCATTAGAGAAAGACACCGTGACCACCGACTCCATAGAGGTGGACATGACTGTAGAAGACTCATGCTGCGCAGACAGCACAGCAAAGAAGAAAAAGGAGGAAGACCCCTACAAGAAGCTCATCAAGGAGGGTGGCTCCGTCAATGAGGGGCTGTTCACCGTACGCCACATCAAGGACGACTGGTACTTAGAGGTGCCCGACGAGCTGTTAGGCCGCATGCTGCTTGCCGTCACCCGCTTCATCAGCGTGCCCCAGGACTTCAAGATGTTCTCCGGCGAAGAGGTGAACCGCTCGGCTGTCTACTTTGAGCAGTACAACGACAAGGCGCTCTTCCTGCGCGAATACGTGCAGTCGAGCTTCGCCAATGCCGACGACCGCATAGCCATCTCGCTCCGGCAGTCAACCGTCGACCCCATCATCTACAAGTTCGAGGTCATAGGCCGCAACCCCGACACCAAGGCGCAGCTCATCAACGTCACCAAGTGGCTCATGAGCGACAACAAGGTGACAAGCTTCTCATCTACCGACCGCACCACACTCGGCATAGGAGGCCTGCAGAACGACCGCACGTTCATTGACAGCATAAAGACCTACCCCATTAACATTGAGATACAGTCGCTGCGCACCTACGGCATGTCGTCCGGCCGCACGCCAGCCTCCAAGACCGGCTCGGCCACACTATCGCTCAACACCTCAATAGTGCTGCTGCCAGAGAAACCCATGCAGCCCCGCTATGCCGACAAACGCGTGGGATATTTCCAGAACAAGATTACAGGCTTCAGCGACAGCCAGCAGACCACCGACCACGAGGCCATAGTAATGCGCTACCGCTTAGAGCCCAAGGACCCCAAGGCATACAAGGCGGGCAAGCTGGTGGAGCCCAAGAAGCAGATAGTCTACTACATTGACCCCGCCACGCCCAAGAAATGGGTGAAATACCTCATTGCCGGCATCAACGACTGGAACAAGGCGTTCGAGGCCGCCGGATTCAAGAATGCCATCGTGGGCAAGGAGTGGCCGGAGAACGACACCACGATGTCGGTAGACGACGCCCGTTTCTCCATGATACGCTACCTGCCCTCAGAGACCGAGAACGCCTACGGCCCGCGCATCGTTGACCCCCGCTCTGGCGAAATCATCGAGGCGCACGTCTGCTGGTACCACAACGTGATGAACCTGGTCAAGAAGTGGTACATGATGCAGTGCGGAGCCTTGGACAAACGCGCGCAGAAAATGGACTTCCCCGACGAGCTGATGGGGCAGCTCATACGATTCGTGTCAAGCCATGAGGTAGGCCACTCCCTCGGCCTGCGTCACAACATGATAGCATCGCAGGCCACACCCGTGGAGAAGCTGCGCGACAAGGCATGGGTGGAGAAGCACGGCCACACCAGCAGCATCATGGACTACGCACGCTTCAACTACGTGGCACAGCCGGAAGACAAAATCTCGGAGAAGGGACTCTTCCCGCGCATCAACGACTACGACTGCTGGGCCATCAAGTGGGGCTACCAGTACCGTCCCGAGTTCAGCGACCCCGCCAAGGAGAAGAAGGCCCTGATGTCCGAGACCACCAAGGTGCTCGCTAACGACCGCCGCCTATGGTGGAGCGGCGACGAGGGCCGCGGGCCGGATCCCCGCTCACAGACCGAGGACCTGGGCGACAACCAGATGCGCGCCAACGACTACGGCATGAAGAACCTGCGCCGCGTGATGGAGCACATTGAACAGTGGACGGCACAGCCCGACGAGCAGTACGACGACCTCGGCGAGATGCATCGCGCCGCACGACAGCAATACCAGAGATACGTTGGCCACGTACAGCGCTATTTCTATGGCAAGTACACCAACAACGCCCCCGGCCAGAAACCCTACGACTTCATTCCCAAAGCAGTGCTCCGCGAAGCCATGCAGTGGACCGACCGCAACGTGCTCGAAGCCCCCCTATGGCTTTTCCCAAAGAGCATCGTAGAGAAGCTCGGCATAGACTACATCGACGACATCCGCACCCGCCAACAGGCCACCATCACACTTCTCTTGTCGCCCAGTGCCATCAACAACCTGCAGGCTGCCAGCTTGCAGACTGCCGACGCCTACCCCGTAGAGGAGTACTTGAGCGACGTCTTCGCCATGGTGTGGAAACCGCTTGACAGCAAGGAAGAGTGCCAAAACATGCTCCGCCGCTACCAGCAGCGCGCTTACGTCGAGGGCATTGGCAACATGCTGAACCCGCCTCAGGACAAGACAGCAACCCCCACCAACGCATCAGCCAACCGTACCGATGCCATCCTCTACATCGAGCAGCACCTCGACCGCGTTGAGAAATACCTTAAGGAGCAGAAAGGCGACGGCCTTAACGGTCAGCACTACAAGAACCTGCTGCTCAGGATAAAGAAGATACGCGAAAAGTACGAGTCAGGCAAATAGTAACGCGCGCACGCACGTACATTTATATATTTATAGGAATATAGCATATATAACTCACACAAACAACAATAATCCATGAACGAAAACGAAAACAAGCAGCAAGGCCTGCAGATTGAACTGACACCCGACGTGGCACAGGGCAAATACGCCAACTTCGCCATCATCACCCATTCATCCTCCGACTTTGTGGTAGACTTCGCCCGCGTACTGCCGGGACTGCCCAAAGCCCAAGTAAAGAGCCGCATCATCCTGGCGCCCGAGCACGCCAAGCGCCTTCTCGCCGCCCTGCAGGAAAACATCATGCGCTATGAGCATGAGTACGGAACCATAAAAATACATAACCAGGAACCACGCACCATAGCACCATTTAATGTGAGCAAGGGCGAGGCTTAACGCGGTTAAAAGCTCTTAAATGTGTTATATCTTGTTAATAACGACAAGGTATAACACTTTTTCTTCATTATATATTAGGTGGAGTCAGGAAATTGTTGTACCTTTGCAGCCCGAAAGCCCCCTTAGGAGGGAGTGTATCGTGTAAATAGCTGAATATAAACAAAATAACATATAACAAATAATTAAAAGTAAAGTATTATGCCTACAATTTCACAATTGGTAAGAAAAGGCAGAAAGGTGATTGTCGACAAGTCGAAGTCGCCCGCGCTGGACAACTGTCCACAGCGTCGCGGCGTATGCGTACGTGTCTACACAACAACCCCCAAGAAGCCTAATTCGGCTATGCGCAAGGTAGCCCGTGTTCGTCTGACTAATCAGAAGGAAGTAAACTCGTACATCCCCGGTGAGGGTCACAACCTGCAGGAGCACTCCATAGTGCTTGTCCGCGGCGGCCGTGTCAAGGACCTCCCCGGTGTACGCTACCACATCGTCCGCGGTACACTCGACACCGCAGGTGTGGCTAACCGCACTCAGCGCCGCTCCAAGTACGGAGCCAAGCGTCCCAAGCAGAAGAAGTAAAAAATGAGTTGATGAGTTTGAGAGTTTTTGAGTTGGTGAGTTGGCTCGGTGATGAGCGTCGCTCCGGAATCAAGAACTCGAAGAGAGAAAACTCATAGACTCAAAAACTTTAAAACTCAAGAAACTTAACAATCCCGTTTTGCTGGAGAAATGTTAGAAAGGTTGAGTAAATGCTCAAGAGCGAGCGTTGAAGAACATGTAAGAACAGCCCCCACGCAGAATTTAATCATTTAAAAGTAAAAATGAGAAAAGCAAAACCAAAGAAGCGCGTGATCCTTCCCGATCCCGTATTCAACGACAAGAAAGTGTCGAAGTTTGTTAACCACCTGATGTACGACGGCAAGAAGAGCAAGTCCTACGAGATTTTCTACAATGCCCTCGATACAGTAAAGGCAAAGATGAAGGACCAGGAGAAATCTGCCCTTGAGATATGGAAGCAGGCTCTTGACAACATCACCCCGCAGGTGGAGGTGAAGAGCCGCCGTATCGGTGGTGCCACCTTCCAGGTGCCCACGGAGATTCGCCCCGACCGCAAGGAGAGCGTATCAATGAAGAACATGATTTCGTTTGCCCGCAAGCGCAGCGGCAAGTCAATGGCCGACAAGCTGGCAGCAGAGATCATGGATGCCTTCAACAATCAGGGTGGTGCCTTCAAGCGTAAGGAGGACATGCACCGCATGGCAGAGGCTAACCGCGCCTTCGCCCATTTCCGTTTCTAACACACAAGTCAATCGGAAACTAATTGGCACATATCGGGGGCTGTTGCTTTCGGTGAGTGCTGATTAGTTTCCATATAAATTTTTAAGGTAAAAGGAAAAACAATGGCAAAACAAGATTTGCATTTGACACGCAACATCGGCATCATGGCTCATATCGATGCCGGTAAGACAACCACATCCGAGCGCATACTCTTCTACACCGGCAAGACACACAAGATTGGTGAGGTGCACGACGGAGCAGCCACCATGGACTGGATGGCACAGGAGCAGGAGCGTGGTATCACCATCACTTCGGCAGCCACCACATGTAACTGGACATGGGCAGGCAAGACCTACAAGATCAACCTTATTGACACTCCGGGACACGTAGACTTCACCGCAGAGGTGGAGCGCTCACTGCGCGTGCTCGACGGAGCCGTGGCCACCTATTCGGCTGCCGACGGCGTACAGCCCCAGTCGGAAACCGTATGGCGTCAGGCCGACAAGTATAACGTACCCCGCATAGGATACGTAAACAAAATGGACCGCTCTGGTGCCGACTTCTTCGAGACCGTGCAGCAGATGCGTGACATCCTCGGGGCCAACCCCGTGGTTATCCAGGTGCCCATTGGTGCCGAGGAGAACTTCAAGGGCCTGGTAGACCTCATCAAGATGAAGGCCATCCTGTGGCACGATGAGACGATGGGGGCCGAGTACGACATTGAGGAGATTCCCGCCGACCTTCAGGCCGAATGCGACGAGTGGCGCAACAAGCTGCTCGAGGCTGCCGCCGAGTACGACGAGGCACTGATGGAGAAGTACTTCGACGACCCCGAGTCCATCACTGAGGAAGAGATTATCGCAGCCATCCGCAAGGGCACCATCGCCATGGCATGCACGCCCATGCTGCTCGGCTCATCTTATAAGAACAAGGGTGTCCAGCCCCTGCTCGACTATGTGTGCGCCTTCCTGCCTGCACCCGTCGACGTGGAGGTGATCAAGGGTACCAACCCCAGCACTGAGGAAGAGGAAGACCGCAAGCCCAGCGAGGACGAGCCCACCGCAGCCCTCGCCTTCAAGATTGCCACCGACCCGTATATGGGCCGCTTGGTGTTCTTCCGCGTTTACTCTGGCTCCGTCAAGGCCGGCTCCTACGTGCTCAACAGCCGTTCGGGCAAGAAGGAGCGCATCAGCCGCCTGTTCCAGATGAACTCCAACAAGGAGATTCCCATGGAGTCGATCGACGCAGGCGACATCGGCGCTGGCGTAGGCTTCAAGGACATCCGCACCGGCGACACCCTCTGCGCTGAGGAGGCTCCCATAGTGCTCGAGTCCATGACCTTCCCCGACACCGTGATCTCCATCGCCGTGGAGCCGAAGTCGCAGGCCGACGTGGCCAAGCTCGACAACGGCCTGGCCAAGCTGGCCGAGGAAGACCCGACCTTCACCGTGCGTACCGACGAACAGAGCGGACAGACCATCATCTCTGGTATGGGTGAGCTGCACTTAGACATCATCATCGACCGCCTGAAGCGCGAGTTCAAGGTGGAGTGCAACCAGGGCAAGCCCCAGGTGAACTACAAGGAGGCCATCACCAAGACCGTGATGAACTATCGTGAGGTCTACAAGAAGCAGTCCGGCGGTCGCGGTAAGTTTGCCGACATCATCGTCAACGTAGGTCCCGTGGACGAAGACTACGACATCAAGGAGAACGGCCCCCTGCAGTTCATCAATGAGGTGAAGGGCGGCAACATCCCCAAGGAGTTCATCCCCGCCATCCAGAAGGGCTTCGAGGCATCGCTCAAGAACGGTATCCTCGGCGGCTACCCCATGGACTCGCTGAAGGTGACCGTCGTCGACGGTTCCTTCCACCCCGTAGACTCCGACCAGCTCTCGTTCGAGATTGCCGCCCAGATGGCCTACAAGGCTGTCTGCGCCCAGGCCAAGCCCGTGCTGATGGAACCCATCATGAAGCTTGAGGTTATCACCCCCGAGGAGAACATGGGTGACGTCATCGGCGACCTGAACAAGCGTCGCGGACAGGTGGAGGGCATGGACGAGGCTCGCAGTGGCGCCCGCGTCATCAAGGCCCAGGTTCCCCTGTCAGAGATGTTCGGCTATGTCACCGCCCTGCGTACCATCACCTCCGGCCGTGCCACCAGCTCCATGGAGTACGACCACCACGCACCGCTCTCCAGCGCTATCGCCAAGGCCGTGCTGACGGAGGTGAAGGGTCGCGCCGACCTCGTATAAGCGCTACTTAAAAAAAGTAAATAGTGAATTGTCCTGAAGGCGATTTATCGCTTTCGGGACATTTTATTTGTTAGGGATAAAAAACAACAACTATGCTGGATAGACTCTTTCTACTGCTCTTTGCCACAGCTGTTGGCATACCGGCCCTAGCGACAGGGAAGGCAAGTTCTTGCCCTTGCGTACAGATCACACCTCAGCGTCTACCCGACCTGAACATACCACGCGAGGGACATGCCGTGTTCTGTGCCGGTGGCGAACTGATGGTGGCTGGAGGCCATACCAACGGCTTCGTGCCCACGGCCACGGCTGAGTATCTGATGGACGGCGAGTGGCATCAGCTGCCAATGACCTATACCCACGACCACGGCACGGCATTGGTGTTACGTTCCGGGCGTGTACTGTTGGCTGGAGGCAGCAAGGAGGAGATGGGTGTGGGCCAGACCTATGGGGTGGAGATGTACGATCCGACAAACCACTCATTCACGGGCTTTGGCTGTCTGGATCAGAAGAGAACGCTCGCATCGGCTATGGAGTTGGATAGTGGGCAGGTCGTCATTACCGGCAACTGGTATGACGGCGATAATATTGAAATGTTCGACGGTCAGAAATTCTTTACTTCAGTCAAGCCAGTCACCGTAGAGCGGGTTGTTCCCTTCCTCTTCCGTACGTCAGAGGGGGATATACTCATTTTGAGTGACCGTGACACCCGTGATCATCTTTCCGATACGATTGTCGTCGACCGCCTTCATGGCGAACCGTTCACCGTGCCGTTGCTGCAGCAGTGGAAACCGCTGACGTACAATGCCCCCACAACCGCTGATGCCGGCTTTATCGGCGATGAGACGCAGGGACGCTATACCTACCTCATGGCTGTAAGGAACTTCGAGCGTACCCGTGAAAAGCCCGAACTGAAGGGTCAGCCAGCAGGGCAGGTGGCTGTCGTGTTGGTAGAAGACACCGTATTCACACTGCTACCCACCGTCTGCCACATACCAATGATGAGTCCGTTGGGCGCTGGCCCCATCATCTATGACGGAAGCTACATCATGGCCGACCGCCATGCGAAGCAAGCCTATCTCTGTGGCTACGGCAAGGACAAGCGGCTCTACGTGGTCAGTATCGGATACACCGAACGACCTGCCCCTTTGACACTCTACTGTACCGATCCCCTTCCCGACTGTGGGTTCTACGTTCCTGCGCTGACACCTCAGGGGAATCTGGCCATCATTGGCGGCAGCACGAAAACCGACTACGACTTTGACAACTTCACTCCTACGGCTTCGGCGTGGCTCATTCCCTTGGGTCGGCAGGACGACGTGACGACGGCTGCCAGTCGTTGGCCTGACAGTCTGCCGTGGTGCTTATTGACCATCGGTGGCGTGCTGTTGGTCGGTGCATGGCTGTTTGTTCGCTGGCTGAAAACCAAGGTCGTTCCTCCTGCCCGACAGACTGACAGCACAGAAAGTCGTAAAGAACAGTATGAATTTATCACCGACAATGGGAATGAAGAATTGCTGGAGCGCATCTGTCAGCTGATGGACAAGCGGCAGCTCTTCCGAAACAGCGAGCTAAAGGTTGCTGACGTGGCAGAAGTGCTGGGTACTAATAGCCGCTATGTCACCGACTGTATCAAGGACAAGCGTGGTATGACCTTTACGCAGTTCGTCAACGAGTATCGTGTCAGCTACGTCCAGCAACTCCTGCGGCTACATCCCGACATGAAAGTCTTTGAAGCTTACACCCTGGCAGGCTTCACCAGCGAGCGTTCCTTCTTCCGCATCTTCAAGGACGTTACTGGCATGACCACTACCGAATGGCTGGGGCAGTTTGGCCAAACGGGTGAATGAATCTTGCCCCAAAGGGTGAATGAAAATAAGCCTTTTATCCCGCAAATCGACTGCCAAAATGCGTTATGGCAGTCGATTTTCCGTATTTGGCAGCCCCTTTTCGGTGGTATTACCTATATTTGCACGACACAAAATAATAAAGCATCAATAAACGTATGAAGAAGAAAAGAATTATTATTTCAATGCTCACCCTGCTCTGCTGCTGCACGGGGGCATGGGCAGACGAGGTGGATAACGACACACACCTCAAATATACGGTGGCGGATAACGAAGTGACCATAACAGGTTTTGCCGACGGTTTTACGCCTGGCGCTAACTATGCGCTGGTCATTCCCGACGTGATTGACGGTAAGCCCGTCGTGGCCGTTGGTGCTTCGGCTTTTATTGATAAGACCAACTTCACAACGCTGACCATCGGCAAGAATGTGAAGACCATCGGCACAGACGCTTTTCGTAGGACAACATCCATGACGAGTGTCACCTTTGCTCCCGATGGAGTGCTGGAGACGCTTGGCGAGAGTGCCTTCCGCGGCTGTAGTGAACTGACAGCGTTTGTAATGCCCAATACCGTTACCACCATTGGCCAATACGCGTTGGCGGTTAATGCAAAGCTTGCCTCTGTAACATTGTCAAACCAGTTAACCACTCTCTCCACACAGGCTCTCTGCGACTGCCCGATGTTGAAGACCGTCGTAATTCCTGCTTCGGTCACAACGATTGAGAGCAGGGCATTTAAGAACTATAGTGAAGGCCTTGAGGAAATTACCATTCCTTCGACCGTAACTTCTGTTGCGTCTGATGCTTTTTATATATGCAACAACTTAAATACTGTTACATGGAACAGTGCTACGGTTCCTGAAAACATCTTTAAGGACAAAACGAGCCTTCAGACTGTTACCCTTGGCGAGGGCGTAAAAACGATAGGCAGTAGTGCCTTCATGAACTGTACAGGACTGACAGATTTGAGTATCGCCAATACCGTGAAAACAATAAACGCCAGTGCTTTCTATGGCTGTACTGCGCTTGGTAGCGTAACCATTCCTGCTTTAGTGTCAAAGCTGCCCAACGAAGTTTTTAAAGGCTGCACTTCACTGGCTTCTGTCTCATTTGCCGAAGGGTCGCTGCTTACTCAGATGACTGTTGGTGTTTTCAGCGGGTGTAGCATGCTTAACAATTTTACGATTCCTGCAACCGTTAACTATATTGGCAGTGATTGTTTCTATCAGTGCTCACAGCTTAAAAGTATTGTCATTCCTTCCAGCGTGACATATCTCGGCGTAAATGCCTTCAAGGAGTGCACAGCCCTCGAGAGCGCGACCTTTGGCCAAGGCATACAACTCGAAAACATCCCTGCAGGCTGCTTCCGTGGATGCTCCAGCCTTGTTGGAGTTGACATCCCCGCCTCCGTGAAGAGAATCGAGGGTGACACCAGTAATGGTGCATTCCAAATATCAGGTATCCAGTATGTCAATTTTGCGGAGAATTGCATTGTTGAACATCTGGGTACAAGTGCCTTCCGCGGCTGTGCCGAATTAACGGAATTTGTAATGCCCAATACTGTTACCACCATCGGTAACTACGTGTTGCAGGCAAATGCAAAGCTTGCCTCTGTGATATTGTCGAACCAGTTAACCTCTCTCTCCACACAGGCTCTCTGCAACTGTCCGCTACTAACACATATTACCATTCCCTCAAGCGTCACCACTATCAATTACCAGGCCTTCTGGGATTGTACAGGTTTATCAGAGATAGTAATTCCCCATAATGTACATACACTAGGAGATAACCTGTTCAGAGAATGCAGTTCAAACTTGACTATTGACCTCAGTGCTTGCTCAAATGTATGGGAGCTTTACAGTGGGAATACAAATGTTACGACAAAGTACAGCGTTCCTAATGGCGCAACCGTCATACTGCCACCAGGTTCCACAGCCACAGGCACGAACATACAAGTCACTAACCTTGGCACACTTGCGCAAGACAGCGAGGACTATTACCTGATAGGCTCCGCAGCAGACTTCAATAAATTTGCTACTATCGTGCGCAGCAATCCGACAGCCAATGCACGCCTTACAGCAGACATCGAGCTCACAGGTGATGAACTGACTATCGGCCTCGGTACAGACGAAAGTAACTGCATCGCATATGGTGGCACATTCGACGGCCAAGGACACACCATTACCCTCAACTATACTGGCGCAAACAAGATTAACCGTTCCTATGGCGGTCTGTTTAGCTGGACAAATGGCGCAACCATTCAGAACCTCACAGTGGATGGCGCGATAGAAACCACGCAACCTAAAGTTGGCGGTATTGTCAGCGGCATCAAGGGCACACTTACCATGCAGAAATGCAAGGCTGCATCTACTATAACAGGTATTGTGGAAACGCTCACAGAAATGCACCTCGGTGGAATGCTCGGCTACACCCATTCGGCCGACATTACACTCACAGACTGCATGTCATGTGGAAGTATTATGGGAGGAAGCAACGTGAAGTTCTGCTCCGATTTCTTTGGACGCATCACCAACGGCACCAAGGTAACGCTAAATTATAATCTTGCTATGACAAATTATGATTCACAGCTTGATTTTGTAGGTAGATTCTGGCTTGCCGACACATCTAATCCCACGAGCAACTATTCTGGGTCAGCCAATATCGTAGTAAATCAAGGTCAAAGTACAGGAGGTGGAATTGGCCATACTTCTACTGGTATAACAAGCCGTGCAACCCTTGCTCAGCTGGCTGACGGCACAGTAGCCTACAGACTACAGGCAGGTCGTACGGATTTGGTTTGGGGACAGCGCATAGGCACAGACACAGAGCCAGTGATGACCAATGATGAGAGCTACCGTGTTTACAGGTGTATTAATGGTGGTTATACCAACGACCCGACTTTGGCCTATGAAGGTTTGCAAAAGGATGTGAACGACAATTATCTTCTCGGCTGCGTATTGGACTGGAAAGATTTCGCTGAAATTGTCAATAGCGGAACAAACAATACTGCCAATGCCAAGATGACGGCAGACATCGACCTCGGCGATGACCAGACGATGATAGGAACATCGGATGCTAAATATCAGGGCATATTCGATGGGCAGGGACACACGTTGACTGTCAACTGGACCACGACAGGTAATTATTGCGCTCCGTTTCCTTATATCAATGGCGCAACATTCAAAAATCTGCATGTGACAGGTACGATAAACACCTCACACCGCTTTACAGGCGGTCTTGTAGGTCAGTCCAAAGGAACAAGTTACATAAATAATTGTCGTTCAAATGTGGAGATGATTTCTTCATACAGTGGTGATGCCGTTCGCGGAGGTTTTGCAGCATCTGTCGAAGGGGGCACATTGAATTTCAACGACTGTATTTTTGATGGAAAATTTGAAGGTGCATCTTCGCAAACATGGGGTGGTTTTGTCGGATGGAGATATTCTGGTAGCGTCAACATTCAGAATGGTCTCTTTGTTCCGAAGAGTGTAAATGTTTCAGCTACATATTCTGCAACATTTTCAGGTAATGGCGGAACTGTTACTAACAGCTATTACACAGTTCAAATAAACAATAGCAACCAGGGAACACTCGTGTCGTCCGGGGAACTTACTGACGGCACAACAACAACGGCACTGAATAATGGCCGCAGCGAGGTGTTCTGGGTGCAAGACGCAGTGACGAACATGCCGATGCTTGCAACCTTTGCAAATGCTGTCACGCTGACTGACGTCAATGACCTCACGGCTCTGTCGGCTTACGCTGGGAAGACGTGCAAGGTGACCTACTCGCGCTCATTCACCGAGGCTAAGTCCTCAACGGTGTGCCTGCCGTTCGCATTTGCAAAGGGGAGCGTCGGCACGTTCTATACGTTTACGGGCATCACGCATGAAGGTAGCAACTACGAGGCCACGATGACGGAATACACGGGCGACAATCTGGTGGCCAACACGCCGTACCTGTTCACACCGTCGGCAACGGGCGACGTCGATTTCAGCGGCACGTACACGCTTCCTGCCAGTATCACGGCAGGCTCGACCGAGAGCGGCGACTGGACTTACTTGGGAACCTACGAGACCATTTCATGGACGGAGGCTCCGACGGGCATCTATGGTTTCTCGGCACAGGCAGTGGAAGAGCAGGGCATCAGTCAGGGTCAGTTCGTGAAGGTGGGCGCATACGTTCGCATCAAGCCCATGCGATGCTACCTGAAGTATAAGAGTGGCTCAGCGAACTACGCCGGAGCCCGCGGCATGACCCGAGCTGCTGACGAGGAACTGCCTGAGACCATCAAGGTTCGCCTGATTGGTGCCGACGGCGAGGTGACGGCCATCGGCAGCTTGCAGACGAAGACGGGCGAGGTGACTTTCGACAAGGACGCCTGGTACTCTTTGGACGGTCGCCGCATCGAGGGCAAGCCTACCGTGAAGGGTATCTACGTGAACAACGGAAAGAAGGTAATCATTAAATAACGATAGGAGGAAGCGAATATGACTAAGAAAGAATACGAGAAGCCAACCGTGAAGGTGGTACAGTTGCGGCACCGTATTTTGCTGACCAGCGGAGCTAAAACGTTGTCGGGCAGCCAAGGCGCTACGCAGGAAGAGGACACTTGGTACGAACTGCAGTAAGAACATTTCCCCCTCCCCCAACCCCTCCCCTTAAAACAGGGGCGGGGAGAGCGGCGGGGGTTCTCAGTATTCGTAACTTTTCGCTTTGCGAGAAGGTACTTTCGTTCGATAGCCGTGGGGACAGGCACCTGGGGTATAGCAGCCGTCATACCCAAGTACCTCTTACCTTTGCACTCGACTATAGATAATGTTCTAAATGTCCGATGTTAAACATCGTATAAGTTTAGGACATGCGGTTATAATTTTGTAGTTTTGCTAGAGATTATGGCCGTAGGGGGTGAGAGGACAAATGCCTAGGTAAGCCTGATGCTATATCGTGGGACAGATCAACACCGCCCCCTTTTTAGAAGTCTTTAGAGTCTGGACAAAGAATCGAAGCACGTCAATGGACGATGCAGCGTCCACTAAGAGTAAAGTCGATGAAGATTTTGGCTATAGTCTATAACTTTATTCATTAACAGTAAAACCGGTTAGAAGATGAAACCAAATTCACAGATGACAGTGGGCGAGTTCTTCCGCCAGTGCGTTGGGATTGACATCTCCAAGAAGAAGTTCACGGCGTGCCTGTACATGTACGACAGGGCAAGCGATGCGGGCTGCTGTACGCAAAGTATCGACTTCTCAAACACGAAGTCAGGTTTTAACCATATGGTTAAGTGGAGCCGCAAAGAGGCGGTGAAGGGCCGGCCGCTCACATATCTCATGGAGCCGACAGGTTCCTACTATGAGAAACTGGCCTACCACCTCAGCAAGATAGGCCAGACGGTCTATGTAGTGCTGCCCAACAAGGCTCGCAAGTGGTGTGAGGCTGAAGGCATCAAGACCAAGACCGACGCAATGGATGCACGCTGCCTGGCACTGATGGGCTGTGCATCCAGGAAGCTCAGCCCGTGGTCGCCACCGGCAGAGATCTATCGCGAGTTGCGTCAGATAACGCGCTTCCATGCAGACTTGTGCAAGGTCCGTACTTCGGTGACGAACCGTATGGAGGCTCTGGACAACATGTACGGACCGGACAAGTCCGTCCGTAAGCATTGTGAGAAGCTCCTTGAAGAGATTGACAAATTGATGGAGAAGAACGACGAGGCACTGCTTTGCAAGCTGGCAGAGGACAAGGAGCTGGAGGTCAAGGTGGAACGGATTGCCAGGGCTAAGGGGGTCAGCATACAGACCGCATTATACTCCGATATCGTCAGCATTTTTATTGCGTCGATTATCTGATTTACCGTTAGTTTTAAGTCTTCCATATCCCCTGGCTTTACGTCATGCGATGCAAAGTTACAGGTTTTCCATGACAATCAGTCAAAAAGTGCCTAAAAATCAGTCATGTGTTGCAACAGAGCCAACAAAGAAGCAAGAGACATCTATGAAATGCTCGGATATAAAAAGATGCCGTTCTGGCGAAAATTGAAAGTTTGTAGTACACAGTGAAGCAAGAGAGCCTGCGGAAACTACGATGACAGCGAGGGAAACACTAAAATTGGGTCAAAGTTGGGTTAAAGTGGGCTCTTAACTAAAGTTTCCCACACTCATGAAACGCTGCAAATGTAGCCCCGAAGGGACATTAAGACCACAGGCAGGGGTGAAGCCCCTGCTAAAGATGGCGGGTAAAGAAGCCCTGAAAGGGCGGCAGAATGTTCTTGCGTCCCTTCGGTGGCAAGCCAGCAAAGCTGGAGCGCTGTCACCCCTACGGGGTTAGGATTACATCCTCTTGTTTACAGGGGTTTTACCCCTGCCTGTGCTCTTTTCAGACCTTCGGCCTTTAGGGAGGGATACTTCAATTATTAATAAAAGACAATAACATCATGAACAGAACAAAACGATTACTTAGCGTGATGCTCCTTGCCGTCGGCATGGCGACGGGAGCGAGTGCACTCGACACCGACACGGACGGCTATTATCTCATCGGCTCCGTGCAGGACTGGCAGGACTTTGCAGCAATAGTAAACAACCAAGTTAATACTAAAGCCAATGCTAAAGCTGTTCGCCGGAAAATATACAGTTCCTTCATCAGGTCTGGGGACATTCAGCGCGAAGGCGAAGTTCACGCTGACGGAGGGTCTGAAGGCATACTACTGCAAGAACTGCTTGGGAGAGCGGTCGGGAGTTTATTCGCATTATTTACAGGGATGGCAACATGCATTGACCAAAACAATTCGTAATGGTATATTTTAATCGACTTTTCTTGGTAAATAGAAAGAAAATGTTTATCTTTGCAGCCAAAAGTTGATTATAATATACTATTATGAATCTAAGAGAGGTGGTTAAGGAGCGCCGAGGCGTCTTGGGAATATCCCAATTGGACTTGGCAGAGATGGCAGGCATCAGCCTGGCCACGGTAAAAGATATTGAACGTGGTGCGGGAAATCCGTCGATGAAAACCGTAACACGGATTTTGGAGGTGTTGGGGCTTGAAATGCAGTTCCGTATCAGACAAACGGGATAAATGGTTATTGTTTAACGGTTATTGTTTAACATGAGACAGTTGGAAGTATATGTAAATGAAGTAAAGGCTGGATTGCTGACGGAGCTGAATCCTGGCAAAGGATATACGTTTGCCTATAATGCTGAGTATGTCGCATCGGACTTTCCTCCAGTCTCGCTAACGCTGCCAAAGAAGATGGAGGCGTATGAGTCAGAGAGTCTATTTCCGTTTTTTACGAACTTGCTGCCAGAAGGAGCCAACAGGAAGGTGGTCTGCAGAGAAAAGCGGATTGATACCAGTGACTTCTTCGGTATGCTGATGGCAACAGTAGGAACGGATATGATAGGGTCCGTGAATTTTCGGGAGGTAGAGAATGATTGAAATAAAATATTGTCCATCGACATTGGCTGAAGGATATGACACCTACAGTCCACAAGCAGTAAAGCGACTGTTTGACGGGAAGCGTGTGTCTCCATTCCTGGACTTCAACATCAACGAACTAAAGCAGTCGGATGTCATTGTCAGGGCCATACAGCGTATATCGGTATCGGGTGTACAGGAAAAGTTCTCTGCCGTCATAGACCAGAACAGGATTCGTATTGCGGAGAGCAGTGAGCGTGCTACGTATATCATCAAGCCTGCACCTTGGGATGAAATGATAGCAACAAGGAAGCAGATACCAGCCAACGAACACGTGACGATGCAGATAGCGCGTCAGGTATATGGTATCATAACTGCTGAGAATGGGTTGTGCTTCACAAAGGGCAATCAGGCTGTTTATCTCACAAAGAGGTTTGACATTCTGCCTGACGGCACAAAGGCAGAAATGGAGGATTTTGCAGTGCTTATAGGACGCAATGAGCAGACAGACGGCACCTATTTCAAGTATAGCGGCTGTTATGAGGACATTGCAAAGTGCATCAGGAGGTATATCCCTGCATGGATGGTTGATATGGAACGGTTCTTCGAGCTGGTGGTGTTCAACTATATCTATGCCAATGGTGATGACCACCTGAAGAACTTTTCTATTATCAGACAAGGCGGTGACTATCGGCTTGCTCCGGCTTACGATCTGCTGAACACGAGTCTTCATGTAATTGGGGATGACTTCGGCCTGGATGGAGGACTGTCTCCAGAAATTGAGAAAAGTGACGTGATGGACAGAACGGGACATCCGTGTCGGCTGGACCTTGAGCGATTCGGAGCGAAGATAGGGCTGACTGATGCTCGTGTAAAGCGTGTTTTAGATAAGTATATGGCTGTGCCGGAACTGACCATGAAACTTATAGAGAACAGCTTCCTGAACGATAAGATGAAAAGAAAGTATCTGCGAATTGTGGACGAGCGCATCAAAAGATTTATCAGAAAGTCGGAATTCTGAAGAAAAACGCCCCATAAGACTCCTTTTCCGTTCTATCGACTCTCATTCTCATTTCCCTGCTTGCATGGTCTATCGTGACTATAGCACAGATCAACATCGGGCGAACCACTCACGGTTCGCCCGACGTAATTTCATAAGACTTTTCATCTGACAGGTTTTTGTTTTTTCAAAAAAGCAATTAATGTGCTTGGAGTATTCAAAAAACAATTCGACCTGTAAGGTTGACCTGCTGTATGACCGCAAAGCGGTCGCCGCTCAATGCCGAAGACGCCTACAGCGTCATTTCAACCGAACACTACGGAATTTTCAGAAAAAGGGTGTCAGGGTGACAGAACGTCCTGCCACAAAGCGTTTGCACCCTGTTTGAGGGTGACAGAGGGTGACAGGAGGGTGACAGGTCGCTGACAATGGACTTTACACACTTAGTGCCATTGGATTTCCGTAAAGTGGCACTTTAGCGTCGTAAAGTGGCACTTTAGCGCCGTAAAGTGGCACTTTAGCTCAGATAACATTATTGCCGCGAAGTGCAGGAATACCAGCAAGGCGGCAAGCGCCGCTGCTATCTCATAGCCCGCAAATCCTGTCACCCTTCTGTCACCCTCTGTCACCCTCAAACAGGGTGCAAACCCTTTGTGGCAGGACGTTCTGTCACCCTGACACCCTTTTTCTGAAAATTCCGTAGTGTTCGATTGAAATGACGCTGAAAGATGAGTTCGGGATAATTTGTGGCTTAGCTTGGCAACACCTATAGCATAGTAAGTTCCACTACACACGTTGATGTTTCTGAAAAATGGTGGCTATTACCAAGAAAGCACATAAATAGACAATAGCCAATATCGAAATGTTCATTCTAATTGTCTTATGTTACTTGTCATAGATTAACTATGAGCAAAAAAAACTGTTGGTCGAGCTGGCTACGGATAGAAGATAATTCTCCATAGACAACACTTAGTACTACGCATTCGTATTCAGGTAGAATCTCTGGGAGCAAAGACAGATATCCTGCTTTCTGGAAATGAATGAGCACATCAGCATCTAAAACAATCTTTATCTTATTCTTTCCCATCAGTAATCTGATTTAAAAGCTCTATATAATGACCCTCGGAAATTTTATCCAATTCGTAAAGCCTGCGAGCATTGCTACCGAAGTCACCAAGCGTTACGTTTTCATTACCCTTATTATACAATGAAAGATCATATCCATTAACTCGGGCCACTTCGGAAATGGTGAAACCAAGAAATCTTTCAATATCTGACTCACTAATTAATGAAAGAGACCGTAGCCTATAAACCATTGCTTCATGAGAAACGGAGAATAGTTGTTCTAATCTAAGGATTGTTGCAACTGTAAGTCCTTCCCTCATTTCGTTTAATGGTATTTCACCCTTTATACCTTGGGCTGGCATAAGTAAGTTGGATGCAAATAGGTCTGCATCTTTCTCACCCTGTGGTTTCTCGCCATCTTTCCTACAAACATGAGGCATTGGCTCTGGATCAAAATACAGATGATATAACTCATGAGCAGCTGTAAAATGCTGCCTGCCTCTTGTTGAGTTACTATTAATTAGCATAAACCGAAACCTCTTGTCGGGAGTCTGCAAAGACAAACCATAAGCATTTTCTGACAATGGTCTGTACCTTGTTAGAATACCCAATTTTAGTAGCAGACTTTTAACATGGATTGGCTCGTTTTCATTCAAGCCTGCTTCTATTCGGAGTTTTGAAGCATAATTTGCAGCCAATTCTTTCGTCAATCTCTTAGCCATTGAGCAATCTCTCCATTTTCAGATAAGACAATACTAAATGCTTAAAAGAAGCTATCTCCTCCATATCTTCTTTTGACAAGCCTTCTGTACGGAAAGCACAAATCAGTTCACTCTTGACAGCTTCCTCATCCTCTTCGTAAAGCATAGCCAAGTCACAACCCATGATATTTGCAAACTTCTCAAGGATTTCCATAGGGGGTTCTCTTCGACCATCCTCATAGTTTGAATAAGCTGATCTCCCTATTCCCAGAAATCCTGCCACTTGCTCTTGCTTCATACCATTGGCAGTCCTAAGTAATTTCATGTTTCTGCTCAGCATAATAGTTTCTTCAATTTGGTTTGCGTGGCAAAATTAAGCATTTATTCGCAAATCTCCAAATTTTGCCACACATAATTAACTTCTTTTGCAGTTGTGGTGGTTGTCTATGTTGTCGTTTTTTTGTGCACTGCGCTTTACTCGTTCAAGAAGTTTAACGTCACATAAGCATCCTTTTTGTGAAAAAATGCGTACCTTTGCATGCGCATTGCGAGCGAAGCTGTCACCTATGCGGCGTTTCTGCAAGGCGGATAACAAAAAGATGACAGACATTTTTGGGCAAACACCTACACAGTTAGAGCTGTTTTTCATACTCTACGGCGTGACGGGAGCAGTACCGCTCATCGCCGCCCTCTACCTGCTGCTGCGCCGGGGCAATGCCATCGCTCCCGACATCACGCCGCCGCTGCGGCTGCGCTGTTGGGCTGCGTCGCTCTTAGCCGTAACATCCCTCAGCCATGTGTGGTGGCTGCTTTTCCTAATCTGTTCGCGCGAAATCTATTCCGTGGGCTATGTGTTGGTGGTCGTGGTCGACGGCGTGACGCTGCTCACCACCATCGCCGGCACGCTGCTCTCCATGCTCCAGGACCGCCGGCGGCCTATATGGCCCGCCCTTGTGGCCATAATACCGTTCGCGGCGATTTGCGGAGTGTTCATAGTCCATCCCAGTGACCAGTTCAAGCAGATTGCCATTGCCTACATCATGTTGCTCTACTTGATCTTCACCACATACATGGTGTTTGCCGTCAGACGATACGGACAATGGCTGAACGAGAACTATGCCGACTTAGAGAACAAGAAGGTGTGGCTGAGCCAGGTGGTGGCGCTCGGCTGCATGCTGTTTTTCATCCTCTATTTACTCGTTGCCAACCTCGTCTTAATCTACTTCATGCACTTCGTTGAACTCGTGTTGTGCGGCCTGCTGCTGTGGCGCGTAGAGACGCTGCCCCAGTTGGACAGCAAAGACGCCCCCGACAGCCTCACCCTCAACGTCTCTCGCGAATCAGAGGAGACCAGCCGCACGCCTTCCGACAGAGCAACGGAAGAGCCTGCCTCCACCCTACCCTCTGCGGGAGAGGCCATGGACGACGGGGCCGTGGGTGCGGTCGTCGCCAACATCGATCTCGCCCAGACAGAACAGCTGTTGGCAGAGCGCTGCGTGGCCACACAGCTTTATCTGCAGCACGACCTTACCCTGCAGCAGCTTGCCTACACCATTGGCACCAACCGCTTCTATCTCAGCCAGTATTTCTCCCGTCAGGGCATCACCTACAACATCTACATCAACAATCTTCGCATCAACCACTTCATCAGCCGCTGCCAAGAGGCCACCGCTGCCGGACAGCCCGTCATAGCCCAGCATCTGGCCAGAGAAAGCGGCTACCGCAGCTACAGCACCTTCAGCCTGGCCTTCAAGCAGCGCACAGGGCAGAGCGTGACAGCGTGGATGCACGACACGGACACAAAGATGCCGTAGGCATCAGAATACTCTGTCTATGTTGTCGTAATCATTCAGCGACAACTAAGACAACTTGGACAACACACTACTGCTGCTAACGCGGTCTTCGGAGTTCAGAAAAGTTGTATTAGTTATCTATGTTGTCGTAATCATTCAACGACAACTTGGACTACAGCATACTTTCAAAAAATGCAATCGGAGTTCCAAAATATGCAAAATGGATACGAGGAGTTTCAAAATATGCAATAGCTGTTTCAAAATATGCAAAATCTTTCGGAAAAAGCTTTTCGGGTGCGGTTATTTGGAGAATTATTTGTAATTTTGAACCGGATTTTGGCTTATCTTAACTCCGAAGACTGCGGCTTAGCAGCAGGCTCCAAGACAGACGAAACAAATAAAAACAACAAAACAAACATAACAAATATGCAAAAAAAGATTTTCCCAATGCTCGCCCTGCTCTGCGCCGTCGTGCAGGGAGCAAAAGCCCAGAACGGATGGAGCGTCTGGGACGGTAGTGAAAAGAGCAAACCACAACATTACGACAGCTATGCTGGCATCAGCGATGTTTACGTCATTAATAATGCTGCTGAACTGAAGTATGTATAGGATAATTTTGGGGATTTCTATGAAAAGAATTTATATCTGGGTAATAACATTGACATGACCGCCAAATCTTGGGAACCTTTAGTTTATGAGGATAAATCAGGTGGTTATTATTACGCATTCGAGGGCACGCTCTACGGCAATGACCACACCATCCGCATCAAAATCGATAAAGCCGAGTACGAATTCCAGGGTCTGTTTTTTGCCATTAGCGAGAAAGGCAAGGTGCAGGACCTCCGCGTGGACGGCACGATTGCTTGCCAAGCCAAGCATGTGGGCGGCATCTGCGGCGAGAACGATGGCACCATCAGCAGCTGCACGGTGAGCGCCAACGTTAGCAGCACGTCGCGTCTGGTGGGCGGCATCACCGGCCAGAACACCGGCGACGGCACCATCACCAACTGCTGGGTGAGCGCCGACGTCAGACGGCGGCGGCCACACGCTGACGGCCAACATCAGCAGCACGGCACCACGCTCACCCTGACCTTCAGCGACCCCGTCAGCAAGCTTAAGGCCGGCACACCGTATATCATCAAGTTTACGAAGGACGCAAACTATGTGAACACCGACGAGTACAACATCGTCAATCCCATCTTCGAGGACGTGACCATCGACGCTACCGACCGCAGCTATGACAACGAGGCCGAGGGCGACGCCCAAGTCCGCTTCATAGGCACCTACGATGCCAAGACCTTCGGGGCTGAGGACAAGAGCATCCTCTTCATGGGCGGCTCGAACACCCTCTACTATCCCCAGAAGGATGCCACCATCGGCGCCTGCCGCGGCTACTTCAAGATTGGCGAAGACGGGAGCGCGGGCGACCACGCCCGCATCACCGCCTTCAACCTGAACTTCGGCGACGATGGGAGCACAATCGACCCCGCCGGCATCCATGCCATCGATGCGGGCGAAAGCGCTCCCCAAGGGTGGTACGACATGCAGGGCCGCAAGCTCATCGGCAAGCCCTCGCGCGCAGACGTGTATATATATAATGGTGTAAAGAGAGTGATAAAATAAAACTAACAACATGAAACGAAAGATTTTTTTACTGATTGTGGCCGCTGCGATGGCTACCTTTAGCGCCCAGGCGCAGACAGACATCACGCTCGACGACGAGGCGATGTATTTTGAAATCGACGACCTGCCCAATGCCGTGAACTGGCTGCCGGCACCGCCCGAACCGAACTCCACGCAGTTCGCCTACGACCTTACGCAGTACATGTGGGGCAAGGGCGAGCGACTGAACGAAGAGCGTGCCCGGCAGGCCATCGCCCACGGCGTGATTGACATGGGCGAGATGGCCAAGCAGTTCAGCGTGCCCTTTTGGCATGGAGATCTCCGAGGAGAAGACGCCCAAGATCTTCCATGTGCTTTACCGCGGCGTGCTCACCGTGCGCCTCTGCGCCAAAAAGCCCAAGACGGCCATGCCGCGCCTGCGTCCCTACGTGCGCTACAATGAGTCCACACTGATTCCCGAGGACGAGGAGACGCTGCGCGAGAACGGCTCCTACCCCTCCGGCCATACCATCCGCGGATGGGCGATGGCCCTGCTGCTCTGCGAGATCAACCCCGCCGCACAGGACGACCTCCTGGCGCTCGGCTACCAGTGGGGACAGAGCCGTGCCATTGCCGGCTACCACTGGCAGAGCGACATCGACGCGGGCAGGCTGCTGGCCTCAGCAGGCTATGCGCGGCTCCACACCCATGAGGAGTTCCTGGCCGACATGGCCGCTGCCCGTGCCGAGTATGCACAGCTGGCGGGACAGTCCGTGGGTGTCGAGTCGGCCAAGGCCGCCGCTCCCGCCCCCTCTGCCGCCATCTACAACATGGCCGGCGAGCAGGTCAACGAGGAGCCGCACACCGGCGTATATATATATAATGGTGTAAAGAGAGTGACAAAATAAGACTGATGCATATTGGAAAAACTCAAATGAATCTGATTTCATCGAATTTTGTCGCGTACCTAAAGGCACGCATGTTACCATCAACATCTTCCCAGCCATTTCGCCGTACCTAAAGGCACGGCTGTATGGCTGGCTACTCCTATCTGATGCCTATGGCATCGTCTTCACAGATATGTGTATAGGGAACATCTATTATTTGTAGGGAAAAATGTCTTTCTGCCATAATTTTTGACCGAAAACGGCAGAAAAAGGAAAAAAAACTTTGCCATTTCACATCTTTATATTACCTTTGTACCCTATAATGTGCTTAGGCTGGACCCTGTTCTGACAACAGCCTCCACACTGTAGACCGGAAAAGCAACGGAAGCCCCAAAAAGGCTCGGACAAAGGAAAGAACAAATAATATATAAACAAATTATTAACATTCTAAAAACTAAATGACATGAAAAGAACTACTTTTTTCAAGTCGCTCCTCGTGGCAGCAGGGCTGTTCGTGGGGGCAAATGCGTGGGCAGGCGACAAGACTGTCGTAAAGTATAGTTTTGACGATGCTAACAGCCCGTCGCTGACGGCTGGCAGCCGTGTCACGCTGGACTACAGCCACACATCGGTCATCTCTAAAACGGCGTTCCTAAACATGACTAACAATGAAAACGGCGCAGCCGGCTCTTCCACCATCTCGCTCGGAAACGAGGATTTGTCGGGCGAGACCTGGACGCTGACCTTTGAGTGGGCTGCCAACGGCGGCTGTAACAGCAAGACAGGCTACACCTACCTGAAAGCCGGCGACACAAACCTTTTCGCCATCGTCGACAACTCCAACTGGAACACGGCAAACCAGCTGACCTACGGGTCATCGTCCGTGGATCTGAGCGTTCCCGGATGCAACAAGAGCAATCGCTTTGGAATAACTACTGCCGACCTCTACAACACCACCGCCTACTGGTACCATTTCGTTATCACGGGTAGCGATGCTGGCGTGAAACTGACCGTTACCAATTCCAGTTCTGGAACTGAAATCGTGAAAGATGCTGTACTGTCGGAGACCAATGTCACCCCGACATCAATTGTTGCCAATCCCAGTTGTGGTGGTGCTTTAGGTTTTGACGAACTCTCTCTAACCTACTACGTTGAGGGTGAGGTTATCCAGACCCCAATAGCGACCTATACTGCTGTTGACGGCATCAACCGTACCATCACCGCTACTTGCGACACTGAGGGAGCCACTCTGTATTACTCCACCGATGGTGAGAACTGGACCGAAGGTGTAGAGGCAACCGTCTCTGAGAGCGGCAAGGTCTATTTCAAGGCCGTAAAGGGCACCTCTGAGTCCGACGTGCTTGAGTTCGACGTTGTTGCTGGCGAGGCCATCGTGCTGAATGCTCCGGTCATCAACCGCACCAGCGACACATCTGTTACTATTTCTGCCGACCAGACCAATCTGCTGCTGTCGCCGACGGCAACCATCTATTATGAATATGGTGAGGAGAGTGGCTCATTCACTGGCTCAAAGACGCTGACAGTGGAGGCTGACGCCACCATCACAGCCTATGCTGAGGCTGACGGCTACACCACCTCTGAGACATCAGAGCGTGCCGTGGCCCTGTTCCCCACCACTGTCGAACAGATGGAGAACACTGCAGCCAAGACCTCTGGCTGGACTGACAATGCTTTCAGCGAAGAGACCATCACCGCCTCTGAGCGCACCTACGCAACTCTGCTGCTTGACAACACACAGTGGGGTAAGAACGTCTTCCTTCAGACCAATGGTGCATGGGGACTCCGCGCCTCCGGCAACTGGTATATCAACAGCGACACTCAGGAGTCGTGGTTGCTGATGCAGGACATGAAGGCTGGCGACATTATTGTAGTCAACGTTACCTATCCCGCCTCTTCTATGGTGAATGCCACATATTCTACCAAGTACACCTTCGGCACACTGCACGCTTACGAGGTGACAGAGGATGGCGACGTTGAGCTTGCTTTCAAGAAGATTAACGCAAAGACAATGGATTACATCTATGGTGTTTATTCATACAGAATCGTTACATCCGTTCCCGCCGCCGTCACCTCTATAGGCTACGCCACATTCTGCTCTCCTTACGCCCTTGACTTCTCTAACGCCACAAGCATTGAGGCTTACACGGCAAAGGTGGATGAGGATGGAAAGATTACGTTTACGAAAGTGAATACTGTAGCAGCTGGCGAGGGTGTGCTCCTGAAGAGCAAGGATGGTAAAGAAGCAGAAGAGGAAATTCCTGTGATAGCTTCTGCCGAGGCTAACGCCAACAACGACTTCGTTGGTATTCCCGAGACTGTTCAGCTTGCGCAGACTGCCGACGGCGCCACCAACTATATATTGACCAAAGTTGACGACAAGCTTGGCTTCTACAAGGTCAATGCAAATGGTTCTTGGTGTAAGGGTGGTACTGCTTACCTGAAGGTATCGAGTGCTAAAGCCAGAGCATTCTATTCACTCGACAACGATACAACCACTGCTATCAGCGACGAGCTTGTTGAGACAGAGAGCGACGCTGCTGTGTTCAACCTCAACGGTCAGCGCGTGACTGCTCCGCAGAAGGGTCTTTACATCGTGAACGGCAAGAAGGTAGCGGTGAAGTAAGAATAACATTAATATAATAGAAAGGAAACACAAGTATGAAAAAGACATATATTGCACCTTCTGCATCGCAGCTTGAGGCAGAGATAGAAGCGCTCATGGATATAACGTCTATCAATTCAACACAGGCAGGTGAGGGTAGCGAAGGGAATCCCGTGAACTACTCTCGCGGCAACCACAGCGCATGGGAAGACGACGACTTTGACGACGACGACTTCTAAAATCATTGCCTACGGCATTCCTTTGCGAAGCAAATGTTGTAGGAGTTAACAGGGGTAGCCAGCCATTTCATGGGCTGGCTACCCTTTTTTAATCCTGTTGGCGAAAAGCCCCATAGGGGCTTGATAGGAGTAGCCAGCCATACAGCCGTGCCTACGGCATCTCCGTTGGCAGTTCAGCGTTGTTCCAGCCAACGGATACTGGGTTTCGTTATCTCACTCCTATTTCCTTGAGCAGGCGGTCGGCGTGTCCCCACTTGTCCATCATGTAGATGAGGAATCGGACGTCGAGGCCTATGCACCTTGCCAGCTCCGAGTCGAAGAAGATGTCGGAGGCGAGGCTGTCCCAGTTGCCGTCGAAGGCGAGACCTATCAGCCTGTTCTGTCCGTCGAACATTGGCGAGCCGGAGTTGCCGCCGGTGATGTCGTTGGTGGTGAGGAAGCAGAGCGGCAGGCCGTCGGCCTGCTCCATCAGCGTGAGCATTTCCGGCTGCACGCGGTAGTCCTCCATGGTGTCGCCCTTCTTCATCTTCTCCACTAAGCTCGGTGCCTTTGTCTGGAATCCGGAGCGCCAGTTGCCAAGGCGGTATTCCTTCACCTGTCCGTAGCTCAGTCGCATGGTGAAGTTAGCGTCGCTGTAGTGTGGCATGTCCTCCTCCATGCGCAGCTTGGCTGCGCAGAGGTGGCGCTCCTGCGCGTTGATGCCGTCGCGCATGGGTGCGTAGCCGTCGGTGATCTTGGCGTAGAGGTCTGTCAGCTCGAGTCCGAACTTCACTCCCGGGTCTTTCAAGAACGACTTCTTGTTTGGGTACAGCCGCTTGCCTTTCTTCATGAGCCGCGATGTGGAGTAGAGGTAGTCGGCATAGCGCTGGCAGTCGCCGCCGAAGTCCTGGTCG
Source organism: Prevotella sp. (assembly GCA_017449025.1). Classification (GTDB taxonomy): domain Bacteria; phylum Bacteroidota; class Bacteroidia; order Bacteroidales; family Bacteroidaceae; genus Prevotella. The sequence goes on from JAFSKJ010000069.1 coordinate 39,566, forward strand.
ATGGTGTTGAAGAATTCGGGCATGTATTCCGTGTTTCCTTTCATCTTCTTGCGGTAGTTGTCGAGCAGCGTGCCGAGTACTTCGCGGTCGGTGTCGTAGTCCCATGTGTCGCTGTTGTCCTTTATGTTGATGTGCTGTCGCCTGCCGTGTCCCACGGGCACTGCTCCGTTGAGCACATACTGTGCCCGTCGCGACAGCTCGTCGGTGCGCATGAATGTCTCGGCGAAGTACATGTATGCGTCGTTCACCTTCTGGCGGTCGGCATAGAGCTGTCCGAGCACCTTGAAGTCGAGGCCGTCGGGGTATAGTCCTGTGGAGTCCTTCCACTGCTGCACCAGCTGCTCGAACTTCCTCTTCTGCCCTATCAGGTCTATGGAGTCGATGCACTTGTTCATGCCGATGGAGTTCTTCCAGTAGTTAGCCGACGAGGCGAACTTCGAGTCGTACTTTATGCGCACGGCCTCGGAGGCGTCCATGTGGCGCTTCATCACCTCCTGCTTGACGCCACGCACCTGTGCGCGGATGGCGTTCTCGGTGTAGCGCTCGTAGATGCCGTAGCTGGAGAGGTATCGCGAGGTGGAGCCTGGGTAGCCCATGGTCATAGAGAAGCTGCCGTCGCGGTAGCCCTCGGTGGACACCTGTGCCCAGTGCTCGGGGTGGTAGGGCACGTTCTCCTCCGAGTATTCTGCCGGGCCCCCTGTCTCAGGGTCGCAGTAGATGCGGAACACCGAGAAGTCGCACGTCTGCCTCGGCCACATCCAGTTGTCGGTCTCGCCGCCGAACTTTCCCATCGACTTGGGCACGGCGAACACCAGTCGCACGTCGCGGAAGTCGCGGTAGGTTGTGGCGAAGAAGCGGTTGCCCTCGTAGAAGGGCATCAGCTCAAGGCGCAGCGTGGAGTCTTTCTCCCTGACATCCTTCGACCATGCGTTCTCCACGCTGTCGAGCAGCTCGGCGCGCCTGAGCTTGGGCATGGTCTCTATGCCCATGGCCAGAATCTTTTCTGTTACGTCTTTCTGCTCCACCATGAACGACACGAACATATTCTCGTTGGGCAGCTCGTCGGCCTGGGTCTTGGCCACGAAGCCGTCGAGCATGTAGTCGTGCTCCACGGTGGAGTGGCTTCTGATGGACTCGAAGCCGCAGTGGTGGTTGGTGAAGACAAGGCCGTCGGGGCTTACCACCACTCCCGAGCAGTAGCCGGAGAAGTTGACCACGGTCTTCATGATGGCGTCGTCGGCATTGTATAGCTTGTCGTAGGGCAGCTGGTAGCCCTGCTGCTTCATGGTTTCATATACGGCGTTGGGCAGGTTGTAGAGTGTCCACATGCCTTCGTCGGCGTGGGCCGTCATGGCTGAGGCGGCCATAATTGATAACAGTAGTTTTTTCATGTCTTATTTTCTTATTTGTTTTTTCTGAATTTCTTTCCTATGACGGGGAGATTTGAGAGCGGCAGGTCTTTCCGAACGATGCAAACCACGAAAAGGACGATACACAGGGTGTTGAACGCTAATGAGGCAAGTCCGAGGTGGAACCGCTCTTCGTGCAGGAACATCAGGACAGTAAGGAAGGCCGTGACAAGGATATAGACAGCGATGTCCTTCATGGGATAGGGAATGGGATTCTTACGCTGGCCTATGACATAGCTCAGCACCATGGCCGTGCCATAGCCGGCGACGCCGCCCCAGGCGCAGGCCCAATAGCCGTAGTTGGGTATGAACAGAATGTTGACTGCAAAGAGCACGGCGCAGCCTGCCAGTGAGAACCACGCGCCGTAGATGGTCTTGTCTATAAGCTTGTACCAGAACGAGAGGTTGAAGTATATGCCCATCATAATCTCGGCAGCCATCACTATAGGCACCACGCCCAAGCCCTCGCGGTAGTCTTCACCTATTATATATTTAAGCACGGGCATCCACCCCACCACGCAGAGGAAGGCCAGGAGTGTGAAGATGAGGAAGTACTTCATGGCGGCGGCATAGTATTCGGCCTTGTCGCCGTCCTTGCTCTTGGCAAAGACTATAGGCTCGTAGGCATAGCGGAAGGCCTGGGTGATCATGGCCATGATCATGGCTATCTTCACGCACGAGCCGTAGATGCCGAGCTGTATGTTGGCCTCAGCCTCGTCGGGATATACCAGCGGGAACAGTATCTTGTCGGCCACCTGGTTGAGTATGCCGGCAATGCCGAGGATGAGTATTGGCCACGAGTAGCTGAGCATCTGCTTGAGCAGCTGTCCGTCGAAGTGCCAGCGAATCTTGAACAGGTCGGGAATGAAGAACAGCGTGATGAAGCCCGTGCAGAGCAGGTTGATGAAGAACACGTAGAACACGGAGGTCTTGCCTAACCAAACGAAGTAGAAGACGTTGAGGCCGATGTTAAGGAAGATGAAGAGCAGCTTAAGCGAAGCAAAGCGTATGGCCCGCTTCTGGAAGCGCAGGAAGCTGAAGGGTATGGCCTGCAGGGCGTCGAGGCCCACGACCACGGCCATCATCGTCAGGTAGTCGGGGTGCTCGGCATAGCCGAGGGCCGTGCTGACGGGCGTGATGAAGCCGAAGACGAGCAGCAGGAACACAGCCGTGAGCGAGGCCACGACGGCCATGGCCGTGGAGAAGACGGTGTCGGGCTTCGCCTTCTCGTCGTTGGCAAAGCGGAACAGCGTGGTCTCCATGCCGAAGGTGAGCAGCACGAGGATGAGGGCGGTGTAGGCATAGACATTGGTGCTGATGCCGTAGTCGCCGGAGTCCTTGGGCATGTAGTGGGTGTAGAGCGGTACGAGCAGGTAGTTGAGGAACCTGCCGACGATGCTCGAGAGGCCGTAGATGGCCGTGTCTTTGGCGAGGGATTTCAGGTTTGGCATGGTGTGGTAGGTTTGGTAGGTTTGGTAGGTTTGGTAGGTTCGGTAGGTTCGGTAGGTGTGGTAGGTGTGGTAGGTTTGGTAGGTGCAGTAGGTGCTGTAGGTGCTGTAGGTGCTGTAGGTGTGGTAGGCTCTTCCCTACTGAACCTACTGAACCTACCACACCTACCACACCTACCATCCCTACCATCCCTACCATCCCCTCTCCACCTGCCATCCCTACCATATCCATATCCGCGCCTTTCCGTGCGGGCATGGTAGCGTTGTTCCTTGATACCTCCTTCACGCAGGAATTTCTCTTCCTGCCAGTCTATGAGGCCGCGAAGCAGTGCCAATGTCTGGTGGATTACTATCAGGGCTATGTTTGCTATGTCCTCCGCATTGCGGTCTTTTATCTGGCGCTGGTAGTAGGCAGTGTCGTTATGTTTTCTGAATAGTGGCTGGCAGGCTTTGTACTTTTCGTGCTTGGAGTCCCATATCTCGTGGTCATGGACGCGAAGGTAGTCCAGATAGTCCTCTTTCAACTCTTCGAGACTACCTTTGGCAATTACGGTCAACTTGTGTTCCGACTCCGTGGAACCTTCAGCATCGCTATAGCCCTCGACAATGTTTTGCTTACCCGAGCGTGCGGCCTGCTCCATCTGGTCGACGGTGCGGTCGTGTGTGCGTTCCATGAAATGGCTGATGAAGTAGTAAGTGATGTCATAGACACACTCAGCCTTCTGGAAAGCATACAACGTCCGGTAGCTGTCTATCTTCTTCTTTCTGTCGTCCATAGGGGTGAAGTTTTTATTTGTAGTTTTTTTTTTGTAGGTTTGGTAGGTTTTTGTAGGTTTGGTAGGTTCGGTAGGTTTGGTAAGTGCGGTAGGTTTGGTAGGTTTGGTAGGTTCTTCCCTTCCCCACCTACCACACCTACCCCCCCCCACCTACCCAAAGAACATATAGCAGATGGCGATGGCGGCTATCACTCCGGCCAGGTCGGCGAGGAGGCCGCAGGCCACGGCGTGGCGGGTGTAGCGTATGCCCACCGAGCCGAAATATACCGCTAATATATAAAAGGTGGTGTCGGTGCTGCCCTGGAACACACAGCTCAGGCGCCCCACAAACGAGTCGGCGCCGTAGGTGGTCATGGCGTCTACCATCATGCCACGGGCACCGCTGCCGGAGAGGGGTTTCATGAGGGCCGTGGGCAGGGCGGCTACGAAGTCGCTGTTCATGCCTGTTGCCTCAACGCCCCACTTGATGCCGTCGATGAGCATGTCCATGGCCCCCGAGGCGCGGAACACACCTATGCCCACGAGGATGGCTACCAGATAGGGTATGATGCGGACGGCGGTGGAGAAGCCGTCCTTGGCACCCTCGATGAAAGCGTCGTAGACGTTCACCTTCTTGCGCACGCCCGACAGTATGAACCCCACGATGATGGTCATCAGGAGTATATTCGCCACCGTTGTACTCACCTTGTTCATAGTGTCGCCATCCATCTGCGAGAAGCCCCAGATGATGGCGGCAATCAAGGCGCATGCTCCGCCCAAGGTGAACAGCAGCGTGCGGTTCAACAGGTTGATGCGCTGGTAGAGCGAGGTGGCTATTATGCCCGCCAAGGTCGAGAAAAAGGTGGCCAGCAGTATGGGGATGAAGATGTCGGTAGGCTGTGCAGCACCTAACTGTACGCGGTAGACCATGATGCTGACGGGTATGAGCGTCAGCCCCGAGGTGTTAAGCACAAGGAACATAATCATGGGGTTTGAGGCCGTGTCCTTCTTCTTGTTCAGTTCCTGCAGCTGCTCCATGGCCTTCAGGCCGAGCGGCGTGGCTGCATTGTCCAAGCCGAGCATGTTGGCGGCAATGTTCATGAAGATGCTTCCCGTGACGGGGTGCCCCTTCGGAATGTCGGGGAACAACCTGGTGAACACAGGGCTCAGCGCCCTTGCAAACACACTGACCACACCGCCCTTCTCGCCAATCTTCATTATGCCGAGCCATAAGGCCAGCACGCCTGTCAGTCCGAGGGATATTTCAAAGGCCGTCTTCGACGACGAGAAGGTGGAGTCCATCATGGCGGGAAACACGTCGAAGTCGCCGAGGAACACCAGCTTTATCAGCGCCACGACGAAGGCGATGATAAAGAATGCTATCCAAATATAGTTGAGTACCATAGTCTTTTCTTACTGAGAGTTATTTCTTTCGTGGTTTGCGGCGTGCCCAGCCCTCTTCGCTAAAGTCCGGAGCCTCACCGCGAAGCTTTACCGGCCTGTCCTCGAAGAACTGCCGCCAGTCGTCCTTGCGCTTGCTGCCGTAGTCGCTTTTCTTCGGAGCCTTCGGCTTGCCTTTCCTGTCAGCCTTCTGTGAGGTGCGCGGCTCGGCGCCTCCCTCGTCGGCATCGTTGCAGCGCACCTGCCGCCCGTGGTACCTTATGCCGGTGAGCTGGGTCATCACCTTGCGGGCATCCTTCTCCGGCACCTCGAAGTAGCTGATGGTGTCGAGCAGGTCGATGTGCCCCACCTCCTGCCGCCCGCCTACGTAGCGGTTCAGCGTCTGCATAAGCTCGCCGGGATAGAAGCCGTCGCGCTTGCCAAGGTTGATGAACAGGCGGCGGAAGCCTTTCTGGGCCTTGTTCATGCGCTTCTGTCTGTCGCTCTGCGGCTTGACGCCCTTCTCCCTAGAGGGCACTGGGGGAATGGTGAGTTCCGGGGCATCGGCGTAGTAGGCAAGGAACTTCCCGAACTCCATTGAGACTATCTTCTTGATGATCTCCTCCTTGTCGATATACTCGAAATAGCGGCTGATGTCGCCCATGAAGGGAGCTATCTCCTCGTCGTCGACGTCGGTCTTCACTATCTGGTCCATCACCTTGTAGAGCTGCTTCTTGCATATCTCTTCGGCGGTAGGTATGGCGGCCTCGACAAACTTCTTGCCTATCTCCTTCTCAATGTTGCGTATCTTGTGCTTCTCCTTCGAGTGCACTATGGATATGCTTGTGCCCTTCTTGCCTGCGCGGCCGGTACGTCCTGAGCGGTGGGTGTAGTTCTCTATGTCGTCGGGCAGGCCGAAGTTGATTACGTGCGTCAGGTCGTCGACATCGAGGCCGCGCGCCGCCACGTCGGTGGCCACGAGTAGCTGCACCGTGTGCTGGCGGAACTTCTGCATGGTCAGGTCGCGCTGCTGCTGCGACAGGTCGCCGTGCAGGGCTTCGGCGTTGTAGCCGTCCTTGATAAGCTTGTCGGCCACTTCCTGTGTCTCCAATTTCGTGCGGCAGAAGATGATGGCGAATATCTTGGGGTAGAAGTCCACTATGCGCTTCAGCGCCAGGTACTTGTCCTTGGCCTGTACCATGTAGTAGACGTGGTTAACATTCTCGGCGCCCTCGTTGCGTGAACCAACGACGATGGTCTCGTAGTCCTTCAGGTATTTCTTTGCCACGCGCTCCACCTCGCGGCTCATCGTGGCCGAGAACATCAGCGTGGAGTGCTCTTCGGACAATGACTCGAATATCTCGTTGATGCTGTCGGAGAAGCCCATGTTCAGCATCTCGTCGGCCTCGTCGAGCACTATGTTGGTCACCTCCTCCAAATGGGCAAAGCCGCGGTTCTTGAGGTCGATGAGGCGGCCCGGCGTGGCCACGATAATCTGCACGCCCTTCTTCAGCGAACGCATCTGCGGCTCGATGGCAGCGCCGCCGTAGACGGCCTCCACGTGGATGCCCTCCATGTACTTTGCAAAGTCGCGCAGGTCGTCGGCTATCTGCAGACACAACTCACGTGTCGGTGAGAGAACCAAAGCCTGCGTCTCACGCCGTCCAGTGTCAATTCTCTGCAGCAACGGGATGCCGAATGCCGCCGTCTTGCCCGTACCCGTCTGGGCCAGGGCTATCACGTCGCGTCGCATCCCCAACAAGTAAGGAATCACTGCCTCCTGTACAGGCATGGGCTGTACAAATCCCATCTCTTCAATGGCGCGGCGAATCTCTTCGCTAACGCCTAATTCTTCAAATGTCTTCATCTTGGATGCAAAGTTAGTAAAAAACGAGAGAAATGCAAAAGGAAAACTTGTTTTTCTTTTCTTTTGTTGTGTATTACGTTTTTTTCTTGTAATTTTGCATCCTGTGTAATCAAATGGCGGGGGACGGCATGCCCTGCCACGTAGTGAATTATGAAGATTTGTGTTTTTTGTTCTGCCAACGGGCAGATAGCTCCCGAGTACTTCGCAGCAGCGGAGGAGCTGGGGTTGTGGGCGGCCGAAGGCGGCCACACCATTGTCTACGGCGGCGTCAACCAGGGGCTGATGGAACAGCTGGCCAGCACCGCCCACCACAACGGGAGCCGCACCATAGGTGTCATACCCACCATAGTGGAGCAGCGCGGGCGGAGGAGTGAGTATGTTGATGTGGAAATACCGTGCGACAACCTTTCCGACCGTAAACAGCTGATGATGGACATGTCCGACGTGTTCGTGGCTCTGCCAGGAGGCATAGGCACGCTCGACGAGATATTCACCGTGGCGGCCTCGGCCACCATCGGCTACCACAGCCGTAAGGTGGTGCTACTCAACATCGGAGGCTTTTGGAACCCGCTGGTGAGCATGCTCGACAGCCTGGCCCAGAAGGGCATGATGAGAAACCCCTGGCAGGACTATCTTATGGTGGCGGACACCGTTGAGGAGATGGCCAGCCTCATTGGGCCTAATGAGGCCCATTAGCTCCATTAGCCCCATGAGCCCCATTAGCCCCACTCTTCAATATATCCGCCTGCATGCCGCCGACGACGTACGCCAGCTGGCCCTGCACCCGCAGGCCGGCGACGATGTTGACGTGCCATTTGCCTTGCAGCAGATAGCCGGCAGACAGCGTGCCAGTGCCAAGCTCCCCACCTGGGCAGCCACCTACGACATAATCTTCCCTCCGCAGCTCTCCTTGGAGCAGTGCTCCAGCGAGGCCACGGCCCGCTACAAGAGACAATTGGTGGAGAGGCTGGGGGTAAGCTCCACATTTGTAGACCTCACCGGTGGCTTTGGCGTTGACTTTGCCATGATGGCTCCTTGCTTCAGCAAGGCAGTCTATGTGGAGCGCCAGGAGGAGCTTGCCGCTCTTGCCCGCCATAACTTCGGCGTCCTTGGCTTGTGTCAGGCCGAAGTGGTATGTGCCGATGCGGAAAACTATCTGCGGTCGATGGAACACGCCAGCCTCATCTTCGTAGACCCTGCGCGGCGTGACAGCCACGGCGCGCGCACCTACGGCATCAGCGACTGCACTCCCGACGTGGTCAGCCTGCGCCTACTTCTCGTTGAGAAGGCCGACAGCGTACTGCTGAAGCTCTCGCCCATGCTCGACTGGCGCAAGGCGGTAAGCGACATCGGCAGCGAGTATGTGCGAGAGGTGCACATCGTGTCTGTTGGCAACGAGTGCAAGGAGCTGCTGCTGTTGATTGGGCAGGGAAGGGGTATGAGGCTGTTCTGCGTGAACGACGGGGAGACCTATGAGCCCCATAAGCCCCATGAGACCCATAAGACCCATGAACCCCATAAGCCCCATGAACCCCATAAGCCCCATAAGCCCCATAAGCCCCATAAGGTGGCTCCTAGCTCTTTTCTCTATGAGCCAAATACCTCGGTGATGAAGGCGGGCTGTTTTGAGGAGTTGGCGGCGCGCTTCGGCGTAAGCCAGATAGCTGCCAACAGCCACCTGTTCACCTCAACGCCTTTGGCCACCGGATTTCCGGGGCGCACCTTCGTCATAGACAAAGTCACCTCGCTGAACAAGCGCGAGCTTAAGGCCAGCCTCAACGGCGTTTCCAAGGCGAACATAGCCGTGAGGAACTTCCCCCTGTCGGTGGCGGAGTTGCGCAAGCGGCTGAAAATAAGCGAGGGTGGCAGCATCTACATCTTTGCTACCACCCTCGCCTCGGGCAATCACATACTATTGATATGCCATAAGCCTACAGCTTAGGCCATGGCCATACTGTTAGTCGCACTTCTCTTCAATCACCTCGCTGGTAACCTTCTGCTTAACCTTCTTGGTGGTAATCTTCGGAACCTCACGCTCGGCGTAGGTGGTCTCCTTGAAGTTACCCTCGCCGGTGATGATCACGCAGCGGTTCTTGTCGTTCTCCTCAAACGGCTGCACGGTGTCGCCCTTTGAGTCGGTGGTTATGCGGTCGGCCTCAATGCCGTACTTGTTGACGAGAGCATCCTTACACTCGGCGGCGCGGCGCTCTGAGTACATCTTGTTGAGCCTGGGGTTGCCGGTGCCCTTGTCAGCATAGCCTACAACCATGATCTTGGCATCCTTGTATTTCTTCATCAGGTCGGCCACGCGCTGCATCTGGCTGTTTCCGGCCTCGGCGGGGTCGCTCTTGCAGATGACGTAGAAAATCTGCTCCTTCATGTCCACATCCTTCTCCACAGGATATTTCTCCTTCACCATAACAGTGTCGGGAACGTCTACCCATACCTCTTCCTCTATCTGGCGCACCACACGGGTGGGCTTCTGGTATCTGTGGCCGAAGCGGTAGCTTATGCCAATCATGCCGCTGATCATCCAGTCGTCGGCATCGTTGGTCTTGACGTTGAAGCGGTCGCCCATGTTGTTGGCATCAATCTCAAGCGAGACGCCGAAAGGTTTATCGACGTTGGTCTCTAAGCGCAGACCGGCGCGCAGGTTATGGGTGAGGTGGTGCCTGTCGTCGTTCCAGGCCAGCGGGGCCAGCTGGGGCTGGGCGGCGGTAATCTCGGTCAGGTCGTCGAACTTCCATGCGTTCACCAGTCCCAAGCCTCCCACGAAGATAAGGTTAATCGGACGGAAGGTGTTCTTCGACAACAGGTTCGACAGGTTGATAAGCAGGTCGGCGTTGGTGGTCAGGAAGTTCCACTTGTAGTCACGGTCGAGGGCCTCGAAGCGCCCCTTGGCCTGCAGTCCCTGTACGTGGAGGCGTGCTCCCACGACGGGAGAGAAATAGCGGCCGAAGGAGATGGCACCCGTGGGCATGAGCAACTTGTCAATCTTTGCGTCGGTGACAGTCCATTGGATACCCCCCTGTGCTTCCACATAGTTGTACGACTTCAGGCCGCAGCCTTTGTCGGTCTTGTCTTGCGCCATCGCAGCAACAGACGTGAGCAGCGCCGTGGCTGCCAATAATAAAACCTTTTTCATACTCTTATAGCATTAGTTGTTTGTTATTCGTTGTGCAAAAGTAATGTAACTTTATGAAAAAAACAAATTTTTCTTTCTTTTTTTGGAAAAATAGGTGTAACTTTGCCACATAATTCAGGAAAATGTTGTGAATCATGGCATCTGTAGAGATAAAAAGAGTAGAAACGAAGAAGGACCTCGTAGCCTTCATCGACTTTCATTATGAGTTATACAAGGGCAACAAGTACGATGCTCCCAACCTGTTCAGCGACGAGATGAACACGCTGAGCAGCGACAAGAATGCTGCCTTCGAGTTTTGCGAGGCTGAGTATTTCATGGCTTATAAAGAAGGCCGCTTGGTGGGGCGCGTGGCCGCCATCATCAACCACCGGTACAACGAACAGTGGCAGCGCAAGGCAGTGCGCTTCGGATGGATAGACCTGGTGAACGACGCCGACGTGATGCGGGCACTGCTTGGAGCCGTCGAGGACTACGGACGCAAGAAGGGCATGACGGAGATTATTGGGCCATTAGGCTTCACCGACATGGACCCCGAGGGAATGCTGACAAGGGGCTTCGACCAGCTCGGAACCATGGCCACCATTTACAACTATGAGTACTACCCGCAGCTGATGGAGAAGATGGAGGGCTACGAGAAGGACAACGACTACGTGGAATACAAAGCCTTCGTGCCGAAGGGCGACATGCCGGAAAAATTCTCGAAGGTGGCCCAGATGGTGGAGAAACGCTACAACCTGCACTGTCCGCAGCTCAAACGCAGCCAGGTGTTCGGCCCTGACGGCTACGGTCGCAAGGTGCTTGATGTGGTGAACAAAACCTTCGGCGACCTGTATGGCTACTCACAGATGACCGACCGCCAGATAGACACCTACGTGAAGGAATACTTCAAGTTCTTCTCGATGGACATGATATGCGTGATTGAAGACTGGAACACACCCGAGCACAAGGTGGTGGGCGTGGGCATCAGCATACCCTCGCTCACACGAGCACTGCAGAAGTGCCGCAAGGGGCGCCTGCTGCCATTCGGCTGGTGGCACATCTTCCGCGCACTCTACATGAAGAAGACCGACATCGTTGACTGCCTGCTCGTAGGAGTGCTGCCCGAATACCGCAGCAAGGGCGCCAACGCCCTGCTCTTCTACAACCTCATACCCATCTACCAGAAGCACGGCTTCAAGTGGGGCGAGACACATGTGCACATGGAGAGCAACACCGCCGTGCAGGCACAGTGGCAATACTTAGAGAACGAGCAGCACAAGCGCCGCCGCTGCTACAAGAAGCAGTTGTAGGTATCAATACTTTTTAGAATAATGGAAGACCAGAACATCAACACCCCGCAGCAGTCACCAGACACCATACAATACAACGACGACAACATCCAGACGCTCACCGGACTGGAGCATATACGCCTGCGACCGGGCATGTACATAGGAAGGCTAGGCGACGGCTCGTCGTCGGAAGACGGCATCTACGTGCTGTTGAAGGAGGTGTTCGACAACTCCATAGACGAGTTCAAGATGCACGCCGGCGACCGCATAGAGGTGAACGTGGAGGACAACCTGCGCATCTCAGTGCGCGACTATGGCCGCGGCATACCGCAAGGCAAGCTCATAGAATCGGTGAGCATACTGAACACCAGCGGAAAGTTCGACTCAAAGGCTTTCAAGAAGAGCATCGGACTGAACGGAGTGGGCGTGAAGGCCGTAAACGCACTGAGCTCACATTTCCAGGTGGCCAGCTACCGCGACGGCAAGGTGCGCCGCGCCACCTTCGAACAGGGGAAGCTGATTAGCGACACCACCGAACCGTCGCAGGACGAGAACGGCACATACATCTACTTCGAACCGGACGCCACAAAGTTCGTGAACTATAATTTCCACGACGAGATAGTGGAGAACATGCTCCGCAACTACACCTACCTGAACACGGGCCTTACCATAATGTACAACGGGCGGCGGATAATCTCGCGACACGGCCTTGAGGACTTGCTCAAGGACCGCATGACCACCGATGCCCTCTACCCCATCATTCACCTCCAGGGCGATGACATAGAGATTGCACTCACACACGCCAACCAGTATGGCGAGGAGTACTACTCTTTCGTCAACGGCCAGCACACCACACAGGGCGGCACCCACCAGAGTGCCTTCAAGGAGCATATCGCTCGCACCATCAAAGAGTTCTTCGGCAAGTATGAGTACAGCGACATACGTACGGGCATAGTGGCTGCCATTGCCATCAACGTTGAGGAGCCGATGTTCGAGAGCCAGACAAAAATCAAGCTCGGTTCGCTGACAATGGCCCCCGACGGTGTGAGCATCAACAAGTACGTGGGCGACTTCATCAAGCAGGAGGTGGACAACTATCTGCACATACACCAGGACGTGGCCGAGGCCATAGAGAACAAGGTGAAGGAGAGCGAACGCGACCGCAAGGCCATGGCCGGCGTCACCAAGCTGGCACGTGAGCGCGCCAAGAAGGCCAACCTGCACAACCGCAAGCTGCGCGACTGCCGCATACACTTCAGCGATGCCAAGAACGAGCGCAAGGAGGAGTCGTGCATATTCATCACCGAGGGCGACTCGGCCAGCGGCTCCATAACCAAGAGCCGCGACGTGAACACACAGGCGGTGTTCTCGCTGAGGGGAAAGCCACTGAACACTTTCGGGCTGACAAAGAAGGTGGTCTACGAGAACGAGGAGTTCAACCTCTTGCAGGCTGCCTTGGACATCGAGGACGGTCTGGACACGCTGAGATACAACAAGGTGATAGTGGCCACCGATGCCGATGTCGACGGCATGCACATCCGCCTGCTCATCATCACCTTCTTCCTCCAGTTCTTCCCCGAGCTTATCAAGAAGGGGCACGTCTACGTGCTGCAGACACCGCTGTTCCGCGTACGCAACCGACGCACGAAAATCAAGAACAAACAGGTGCTGGCCGACGAGGACAGCAGGAAGGCAAGCCTTAGCGCCAAAGGCAAGAACGACTTCATCACCCGCTATTGCTATAGCGACGACGAGCGCCTGAAGGCCATCAGCGACCTTGGCCCCGACCCCGAGATAACCCGCTTCAAGGGGCTTGGAGAAATATCGCCGGAGGAGTTCGCCGGATTCATAGGCCCCGACATTCGCCTGGAACAGGTGACCCTTCATAAGACCGACCAAGTGCAGAAGCTCCTGGAGTACTACATGGGAAAGAACACCATGGAGCGCCAGAACTTCATCATCGACAACCTTGTCATAGAAGAAGACAAACCCGAGGAGGATGCAGCATGAAAAGTAAAACATGGAATAAAATGAGAGAGTCAAAGAGAAAAAACTGGTGGCTGGCATGTCTGTCTGCTTTCATTTTTTGTTCGTTCAACCCTTCTTGGGCGCAAATGCACATCAACATGGGCGAGGACTCGCCGCTGCGTAAGTTGCAGATAGCCGAGCTGGCAGTGTCGAACCTCTACGTTGACAGCGTAGACGAGAGGAAGCTGGTGGAGGATGCCATACGCGGCATGATAGAGAAGCTCGACCCGCACTCGTCGTATGCCACACCGAAGGAGGTACAGCAGATGAACGAGCCGCTGAACGGCAATTTCGAGGGCATAGGAGTGCAGTTCAACATGATTGACGACACGCTGCTCGTCATACAGCCTGTCACTGGCGGACCATCAGAGCGCGTGGGCATCATTGCCGGCGACAGAATAGTCTCTGTAAACGACACGGCCATAGCAGGAGTGAAAATGTCGAAGGAGGAAATCATGCGCCGGCTGCGCGGACCCAAGGACACCAAGGTGAGGCTGGGCGTGGTGCGACAGGGCATCAGCGAAAGACTTATGTTCACCGTTATGCGCGACAAGATTCCCGTGAAGTCGATAGATGCCGTCTACATGATAAGCCCCGAGGTGGGATACATACGCATAGGAAACTTCGGGGCAACCACCCACGAGGAGTTTCTCAAGGCTCTCGACAAGCTCTCAGACCAGGGCATGCAGCACCTCATTCTCGACCTCCAGGAGAACGGCGGCGGCTACCTCCAGGCTGCCGTGGCCATAGCCAACGAGTTCCTCTCGAAGGGCGACCTGATTGTCTATACCGATGGCTTGCGTACTCCCCGCCAGGAGTACCGTGCGCGCGGTGAGGGACAGTTCATGTTCGGGCGCGTGGTGGTGCTCGTCGACGAGTACACGGCCTCGGCTGCTGAGATTGTCACCGGAGCCATACAGGATCAGGACCGCGGAGAAGTGGTGGGACGCAGGACTTTCGGAAAGGGACTGGTGCAGCGACCCATCGACCTGCCCGACGGCTCGATGATCCGCCTTACCGTGGCACACTACTATACGCCCTCGGGCCGATGCATACAGAAGCCATACGTCAAAGGCAAGCAGAAGGATTATCAGATGGACGTGGTCAACCGCCTGCGCCACGGCGAGCTTACCAACCAGGACAGCATTCACTTTGCCGATTCGCTGAAGTTCGAGACACTGCAGCGCCACCGCACTGTCTATGGCGGAGGAGGCATAATGCCCGACCACTTCATTCCCCTCGACACCACACGCTATACCAACTACCACCGACAGCTGGCCGCCAAGTCCATAATCATTCAGCAGAACCTGCGCTACGTGGACAACAACCGTCAAGAGCTGAAGAAGAAGTACAAGACTTTTGACAAGTTCAAGAGCCACTTCAATGTACCGCAGCAGCTCATCGACGCCATTGTTGCCGAGGCCGACAAGCAGGGCGTGAAACCTAAGGACGACGCAGAGTTTCAGAAGACAATGCCGTACCTGCGCCTGCAGCTGAAGGCTCTCGTGGCTCGCGACCTGTGGGACATGAGCGAGTATTTCGCCATCATCAACGAGGAGAGCGACGCTGTGAAGAAAGCCCTTGAGCTACTTGTTGAGCCGTAGGGTCTTTGTCACCGTGCCTGCGTAGGTGTTCACGGTGAGCGCCACTGAGTCGGCCCCGATGGTGCTGGCAGGAATGCTTAAATAAGTAAGGTGTGAATAGTATTCGGGCACGCCGCCTTGGCTGTGGTACAGCTTAAGGTGGCGTGTCTTGGTGTTGTCGGCATTCACCATGAGCGTGTCGTCGAGCAAGGCCAGCGTATGGCGCGCCTTGTCGTCGTCGCCCGTGCCCGTCATCAGCAGCATGCCAATGTTCAGGTAGGCGCCGTTGCGGCTCATCCACACGCTTTGCAGCTTCACGGGGTCGGTCACCATGCCTTTCTTGAAGAAATCCTTGGTGTGGGGCATGAGTGTGAGCACCTGCCCAAGGCTGACAGCCTCGGTGGTAAAGGGACTGTCGGTGGCCGACGGCTTATGGTAGAGCGCGGCACGGTAGACGGTGTCGGGAGCGCTTGCCCATTTTGCGGCATAGGGCTGTGTAAGGCGTAGCGAGTCGCCGTCGTCGGTGATGACGTAGTCCACCAGGGTGCTCCCGTTGGTGTGTGCCCTTACGAAGTCGGCCGTCAGCAGCGAGTATTCGCCCTCGCCCTCCTCGTAATCGTCGATGGTGCACGAGAGAAGGGCGGTGGTGGCCAAGGCCATCAGCCCGAAGAGTAGCCGTTTTGTTGCTCTGTACATAGTTGCCGGATTTTTACTGTATGCCGCAGGCGGCATTGTAGTTGCGTAGCGGATTGGCGTACATGGTGAGCATGCGCTCGCGGAGGAAGGCCTCGTCTTTTCCGTCGATGCTGATTTTCTCCATCTGCTGGGCCATGTAGCCGTCGAACAGCTGCTCGTCTGCCGGGCTTTCGCCGGTGCCTTCAAGCTTGCTCAAGGCAATGCGGTTGGAGGGGAAGATGCGGTAGTGGCGATGTATCTCCTGGTCGATGTGAGCCGCCACGGCGTCGAACAGCTCCGACTTGGGCATGTCGGCGGGCAGGGTGTCGAGCCACGGGTCTATGCAGGGGGCGCAGTGGTAGTGTATGCCGCCCTTGTAGCCCAAGATGCCGGTCTTCATCGACAGCACGTCGTCGGCTTTCGACTTCTTCCATCCCTCAATGTCGCGCCTCAGCTGGTACTCCTGGGCCTTAAGGTAGTCGCACGGGTCATACTCGTAGCTGATGCTCAGCGGAACGAGGTGCAGCTGCTTAAGCCGCTCCACTACCGTGCCCTCGCCGCCCATGGCCATCATCTTCAGTATGCTTGGCTGGGTGCGGTCGTTGCTGTCCTTGGCGCGTCCCTCCCGCTGTGCTATCCACACGTTGTCGTTCTTCTCGCTGATCACGTAGTGCATGTACTCCGAGAGACGCTTCGACGATGCCAGCATCTCGCGTATGCCCAACGAGCGCTCCACAATGAACGACTTGTTCAGCCTTACCAGGTCCTTTATCCATGGTGCTGCCAGCAGGTTGTCGCCAATGGCTATCTCGCATGTGGTTCCGAAACCGGCGTCGAACAGCATCATGTCAAGCAGGGCTGAGTCGAGCACTATGTCGCGGTGGTTCGAGATGAAGGTGTAACGCTTGGTGGTGTCAATGTTTGTCACGTCCATGTCGCAGCCTGTCGACGCCTTTGACAGCAGGTCCTTGAGGAAGCCGTAGCAGAAGGTTGTCTGGAATTCCAGGTTGGTCTTACACTGCCGGAGCTTTACCTCCAAGGCGTTGAAGGGCACGCCAGGGAACACGGCAGCCACCACCGAGCGGAACTGTGGATCGGCGCACAGACGGTCGTAGACAGCGGGAAGCTCTTCCGGCTCGTACGGCCTGATGGGGTCGAATATCTCTGGTATTCTCATCTTAGCTTAACTGGTTTTCAACTATTTCCGTCAGGATGTCGGTCATCGATAGCCCGGCGGCTGCGGCCTGCTGGGGTATGAAGCTGGTCTGCGTCATGCCGGGAGTGGTGTTTACCTCGAGCATAGAGATGCGGCCTTCGGGCGAGATTATATAGTCAATGCGTATTATGCCGTTGCAGCCTAAAATGTCGTAGATATGGCTGGTAATCTTCGACACGCGCTCCGACAGGTCGCTGCTTATTCGTGCAGGAGTGATTTCCTTCACCTGTCCGTTGTACTTGGCATTGTAGTCGAAAAACTCGTTCGACGTCACCACCTCGGTAATGGGCAGCAGCACTGCCTTCTGGCGGGTCTTGTAGCAGCCCTGAGTGATTTCGGTGCCCTCGAGGAAGCTCTCCACCATCACCTCCGGGCTTTCCATGATGGCCTTGCGGATGGCAGGTGCCAGCTGATCCTTGTTCTTGACCTTCGACACGCCGAAGCTGGAGCCGTCGGCGGCGGGCTTCACAAAGCAGGGCATGCCTATGCGCTGCTCTATCTCGTCGTCGCTCACCAGCTCCTCATAGCCCTTGCGGATGAGCAGCGAGTCGGCAACGCTGACACCGTAGCCGCGCAGGTACTGGTTCAGTGCGAACTTGTCGAACGTGAGGGCCTCCACCAGCACGCCGCTGGTGGAATAGGGCAGGTGTATCAGGTCGAAATAGCCCTGCAGCAGGCCGTTCTCGCCCGGGGTGCCGTGGATGGTGATATAGGCATAGTCGAACACGTGCTTCTTGCCGTCGGCAGTGAACGAGAAGTCGTTGCGGTCGATCTTGGCCGTCAGGCCGCCGGGCAGCTCCACGTGCCAGTCCAAGCCTTTTATGTCTACTATGAATACGTTGTAGCGCTCCTTGTCGAAGAAGGAGTATATGCCCTGTGCAGAGCGCAGCGAGACGTCGTGCTCCGACGAGTCGCCGCCGCATACTATGGCGATGTTCCGCCTGGAAGCTTCGTCCACAGTCTCCCGGAAGGAGGCTTTTGAGCTTGTTGAAGCCATTGTAGTGTCCATGTTGTTTTCTTTGTGTATTATCTGTTTCTAACTGTCTGTATGGTTGTCGTCCTCTTTCTTGGAGGGGCTTGGGTAGGCTTTGCGCCATTTGTCTATGAGTGCTGCCATGTCTGCGGGCCACTCGGAGCTGAAGTCCATCTGCTCGCCCGTGACGGGATGGCGGAAGCCGAGGGTGCGGGCGTGCAGGGCCTGCCGCGGACAGAGCTTGAAGCAGTTCTGTATGTACGCCTTGTACGATGCCGTGCGCTCGCCGCGCAATATCTCGGTGCCACCGTAGCGCTCGTCGGCAAAGAGCGGATGGCCTATGTGCTTCATGTGGGCACGTATCTGGTGGGTGCGACCCGTCTCCAAACGGCACTCTATAAGCGTGGTATAGCCGAAAGGCTCTTCCACACGCCAGTGGGTGACGGCAGGCTTGCCCGTGTCGGAGTCGGGCGGAAACACGGCCATGCGCTGACGGTCGCGGGGGTCGCGACCAATGTTGCCTTCTATGCGCCCCTCTGCCTCGGTGAAGTGCCCCCATACCAGGGCGTCGTATGTGCGACGGGTGTCGTGGTTGAAGAACTGCAGTCCCAAGTCGCTTTTGGCCTCGGGGGTCTTGGCCACCACAAGCAGGCCGCTGGTGTCCTTGTCTATGCGGTGCACAAGCCCCACCTGAGGGTCGTTGGGGTCGTAGGTGGGCAGGTTGCGCAGGTGCCACGCTATGGCGTTGACCAGCGTGCCGCTGAAGTTGCCCACGCCCGGGTGCACCACCATTCCCGCTGGCTTGTTAACCACCATCAGCACCTCGTCTTCATACACCACGTCGAGGGCAATGTCCTCTGCCACTATGGTGGTGTCGAAGTGCGGGCGGTTCAGCATCAACGTCACCACGTCGCCAGGCCTCACCTTGTAGTTGCTCTTCACTGGGCGGCTGTCGCGACCCTGCTGGCGGTCGTCGGCGGTGCTGACGTGTATGAACCCGGCATCGGCAGCCTGCTGGATGCGGTTGCGCGATGTGTTGCGCAGGTGCTCCATCATGTACTTGTCAACACGCAGAGGAACCTGACCGCTGTCAACTTCCATGCGTATGTGCTCGTACAGCTCCTGTTGCTCGTCAGCGTCGGCAGCTGCGCACATCTCGTCTGTCTCTATCTCGTCGCTATTCATCACCGTATATGGAATGGGGAGGCTTGATGCCGCTGCTGTCCAAGGGCAGCTCCTCAAAGGTATCGAATTCTTCATCCTCGCCGTAGTCGGGGTCGGTGAAGTCTATCTCGCCTGTGGTGTCGTCGTACTGGCCGTTGCCAATGAGGAGCGTCAGAGGCTGCTCCACCGACACCAAGTCGCCGGCACCTACGCGACGGCCGCGGCACATAATGCCGTAGACCCAGTCCTTCTCACCTATTATATATTTGGGCGGGAGCAGCCTGAAGCCCATGGCGGTGAGCTTGGCCTCGGCCTCGCGGTAGCTGCTGTTGTCAACCAGGTCGGGAAGGGCAAACGTTGGCGACGAGGGGGAGTTGACAGTGACGTAGATCACGTGACCTGTCTTCACCAGGGCACCGGCACCGGGCGACTGCATAAGCACGCAGTCGGCGGGCAGACGCTTGTTGTAGCCGGAGTCGCTAACCTGTATGCGCAGGCCGTCGCTCTCCAACAGCATCTTGGCCTCGTTGAACTTCATACGCGACAGGTCGGGAACCTTGATGCCTTCTCCGTGGTGAGTATAAATCTCTAACCCGAACTTCACGCCCAGGAAGAGAAGACCTATTACCACAACCATCGCTATCAGGTTGCCTATCAGGTAACCACTGACAAACTTACCCAAGAATTCCCTTGTCTTCATATTCTCGACCGCAAAATTACTAAAAAATGTAGTAACTGCAAAACATTTGGAAAAAAATATTGAATAACTCTTTCGGCGTTTAATCTTTTTTGTTACCTTTGCACCCGTACGAGAGCATAAAACTTACAAACTCAAAAACTTACAAATGAAGAAAATCGCTTTTTGCATGATTATGGCTGCCTTCGCCATTGCGGGGTGTGCCGCCGACAAGGTGCGAGGCAACAGCACCGCTGACAATAATGAGCAGGCCGCGGAAACAACACCTGCTGCCACACAGCAGCAGCAGAACGCTGAGGGCATGGCTCCAGACTTTACCCTTAACGACATCAACGGAAAACCGCTCGCACTAAGCTCACTGCGCGGCAAGTATGTGGTTATCGACTTCTGGGGTTCGTGGTGCGGATGGTGCATAAAGGGCATTCCGAAGATGAAGGAGTACTACGCCAAGTACAAGGGAAAGTTCGAGATTCTCGGCGTGGACTGCAACGACACGGAGCAGAAGTGGCGCGAAGCTGTGAAGACACACGAGCTGCCGTGGCTACACGTCTACAACACACGCGACTCGAAGGTGCTCGAAGACTATGAGATACAGGGATTCCCAACAAAGGTCATCGTAGACCCCGAGGGAAAGATCTTCAAGACAGTCATTGGAGAGGACCCGGCCTTCTACACCATGCTCGACGAACTGTTCAAGTAAAGAGACAAAGCGGCGCAGCCGGAAACTCCAGCTGCGCCGCTTTATCATTGTTGCATTATTCCACTATACCTTGATCTCTACCTCCACGCCACTGGGAAGCTCGAGCTTCATCAGTGCGTCGACGGTCTTGGCTGTCGAGCTGTAGATGTCGATAAGACGCTTGTAGTTTGACAGCTGGAACTGCTCACGGGCCTTCTTGTTTACGAAGGTAGAGCGGTTAACGGTGTAGATACGCTTGTGTGTGGGAAGGGGAATAGGGCCGCTGACGATGGCACCCGTTGACTTCACGGCCTTCACAATCTTTTCTGCTGACTTGTCCACCAACTTGTGGTCGTAGCTCTTCAGCTTGATGCGAATTTTCTGACTCATGATACTTTAATTTAATAATTGTAAAACGATAAAACTGTTATTCTTAGGTGCCGCTAAAGAGTCATTTGCTCAGCAGCAACCCTTTTTTCCCTATTTCGGGGCTGCAAAGGTACACACATTTCGCGACATACGCAACACGACAACCCCAACAACCCAAAAATTTTAAGCTTATTTAATGTTTTCAACCCATAGGAAATAGTTCTTTGCGCAGACTAATGCCCCAGAGGGGCTTGAATGATTATCCTAAATAGTACCACCAAAGCTCCGAAGGGGCGGTAAGACCACAGGCAGGGGTGAGACCCCTGCAAACGGTAGAGAAAAAATTAGTCCCAACCCGCATTGCAGGGGTAAAGGGGGCTTTCTTCGCGCGCGTTTTTACACTTTTCGGCCGTGAAACATTGGGGGTCATCCGTAGAGTGGCACTTTACGGAGCTAAAGTGGCACTTTACGGAAATTAAGTGCCACTCTACGGTCGTAAAGTGCCACTCTACGGATAACCCCAATGTTTCACGGAAAGTCACATTGTATTTGTTGTCTGTGTTGTCGTAACCATTCAACGACAACTATGACAACTAAAACAACTTTTCTGAACTCCCACGTAGGGACTTCTTCGCCGATGCGCATCGGCGAAGCAGACACACATGTTGACAATGGGGTTGAAAAGCCCCAGAGGGGCTTGATAGGAGTAGCCAGCCATACAGCCATGCCTTTAGGTATGGCGAAATGGCTGGTGAATTGACGCAGGTAGGATTGCCTGCCTTTAGGTAGGCGATAATTGTGCGCTATTTCTATGCAGAAATTTCCGACCTGTGCGGTTGAGCTGTAGTATGACCGCAAGGCGGTCACCTCTCAATAACCGGGCGGTGCAAAGCACCCCCGGAGAAGGTGAGGTGAGGACAACGACCCTGTAGGGGTCGCCCAATACTGCAGCTGGGGCACTCTTTTAGAGTGCTTTCTGCCGACTTCCTGCTTCCGCAGGTCCTTCGGACACTGCGGTTATTGAGCGTAGACGCTTTCAGCGTCTTTCAACCGCACAGGTCGAAAAATTCTGCCTACACTGCCTACACTTTGCCTACACTGTTTATCGTCTTGTAAACCAGAAACTTATATAATAGTGTTGGCAATGTAGGTAAAAAAGTAACATTATATTATTTTTTATGATTATATTTTTTTATAAAGTATCCATTTCTTTTATGCATTCGGACGCTGCGGTTACCGAGCGTAGACGGTCTTTCAGCGTCTTTCAACCTCACAGCACAAAATATTCTCCACATACTCCTTTCCCAACACCTCCGCACATGTCTGGAGAGCCGTCATGGCAACGCCCTCCAATCCGTGGAGCATCAGGTTCTGACCCGTGAGCAGCAGCTGCGGGATGGGAGTCCTTGGCGACAGCACCGTCAGCACCAGGTTACGGCAGTCCTTTCTCACCCCGTAGGCAGAACCGTCGGGAGTACTGTTGTAGTCGCGCCAGGTCAGCGGCGTGCTGGCATAGCATTTCTCCACCATGCGCGACAGGCCGGGGATGGCACGCTCCGCCAGCTGGAGGCACTCGGCGGTCATCCGCTCCTTCATCGCCACATACTCGTCGCCACGCCGGCAGACAGCCGTGTCCTTCCAGCGGAGACAGTGCTCCCACGGCATTGGCGTCAGCAGGTCGAGCTGGCGGGCGTAGTCACCGTCTTCGGGCACGCGGCAGCTCACCATCACACCCCCTACCCCACCGGCATCCTCATGGAATGTCCATACGTTTGGCTTGGCATAAACAAACTTGTTGTGGTTGAAATAGCGCAGCGTCTGCGGCTTCAGCACCATCGAGGCCGTGAACATGCCAAAGGAATTCTCCATGGCGCTTATCCTCCTGCGGAAGAGTTCCTTCAGGCAGCGGGACTCCTTGACCATCTGGAACGTCAGCGCCGGGTGGATGTCGCTGATGACGAGACCCGCCTCAAACACCCTGCCGTCGCTGCAACGCACACCTTCCATCCTGCCATCTCTCTCTATCAGCTCCTCCACCTCAGCCTGCGTCACTATCTCGCCACCGTTGGCGCGTATCTCATCCGCCAGCGCCCCCACTATCAGCTCGCCGCTGCCCTTCAGGCGCCAGCTGCTCTGTATATAGCTGCTGTTGCCATGGGCAAAGGTGAACAGTGGCAGCGACTGTTCGCGCAGCTCCATCTTCAGGGCTGTACCCGACAAGACGTTGATAAGCAGCGGGTCGTGGAACGTGCTCTTCAGATAGTCGTAGGCACTCATCCCGTAGAGGCTGAAGATGTCGCTTGAGCCGAAAGCCACCCGCTCTGTCTGCTGCAGTGTGTCCACATAGCTCTCCAAGGCTCGCCTCTCCTTCGGGAAATGTGCTGCCAGCGTCTCTACGAAAGGCTTGTAGCCCTCGGCAAAGGCGTAGGTCTTGCTGCCTATCGTCACCTGGTCGAAGCCGTCGGCATCCATCCTGTGCCAGGGCAGGCTCATCAGCCCTAAATGCTCGAAGATGCGGTGCAACCGCTGACCCTCTGCCAGCCCTCCCACATAGTGGAAGCCGGTGTCGAAGGACAGGCCGTTGCGCCGATAGCTCTGCAGACAGCCTCCCAACTGTGCCTGCCGCTCCAGGACAATCACACTCCGGCCAGCCCTCGACAGCAGCTGTGCGCATATCAGCCCTCCGAGGCCACTGCCTATGACCACCACATCGTATCTCATGCCTCGCTCTTCCCTTTATATCCGCAGGCCGAAGAAGGTGCGGACGCGCCATTTAGTGTTATAGACAGAGAGGTCGTCCTTGCTGCCCACGGTGGTGTAGTTGACCACCGCCGACAGGCCAAGGAAGCAGTTGGTCCACTGGTGCACCACTGCCGCGCGGGTTGTCACTATGAACTCGGGAAAACGATAGCGCAGCTTCACACGGTCTCCCTCGTAGGTCATGGAGGCACGACTGTAGACAATGAACGTTGGCAACAGGGAGAGGTGCAACAGCCAGCCCTTTCCCGGCACGAAGTTGTAGCCGTAGCCGCCGCCTATGCCTATGTTCGTCAT
Source organism: Prevotella sp. (assembly GCA_017449025.1). Classification (GTDB taxonomy): domain Bacteria; phylum Bacteroidota; class Bacteroidia; order Bacteroidales; family Bacteroidaceae; genus Prevotella. Next base: position 63,276 of record JAFSKJ010000069.1, read on the forward strand.
CTTCAGCTCCAGTTGCTCATCCCAGTCGAGGGTGGCGCGCTGGCTCATGGCCGAAGCGGCCAGCAGGAAGCTGCCGACAGAGCGGCGCTGTATGTAGCTCTGTGAGAAGGCGGCGGGATAAGAGAAACGGCGGCTGTTGAAGGCGTAATAGCCATTCAGGTTCAGCGTCTTCACACGCAGCATGCCGTCGGGCAGCTCAAAGCGCTCCACACCATCCTGGTTGTACCAGCCAGTGAAATTCTTGGCATCCTGATAGATCACATCGAAGCCGAAGTTGCTGCGGTAGAAATTCAGGTTCAGCTCATAGTCGTTGTACTTGCCCATCATCTTTGCAGGGTTAAGGGCAAAGTTCAGCGTCAAGCCACGGTAGCCTACACCCAGGCTGATCGTGGCCTTGCTGTTGGCCTCCATCTCCGACCTGAAGTGCTGGTCCTGCCCTGCCGAGCGGTCGATGCCCTCAGACTCGATGTCCACGCCCGACATGTTAAGCCGCGCCGTGATGGTCCACTTGTTTTGCGGTCGCACTATGTATGCCGTGTCGTATTTCACCTTACGGTATTTGGCTGTCAGCAGACTGTCAACACGCTTAAAGATACTCTGCGCTGACAATGGCAGAGTCACACCCCACATGATTGCGGGCATCGCCACTACGAAAAGTCTCTTAAATAATTGCTGCCTCGTCATTTTTGTTTTTCTGTGCGTAACTACTCATGGTATGTTCAATAGGTGCAGGATAGTCGCTTGGATCTTTACGGTTTCCTAAAAGATCTTGTAGGCCACGCGCACCTGCAGGTTAGGCCAGGCCTTCAGCCATGACAGCGCGCCGCTGATGCCGGAATTCCTTCCCGACGACTTGATCTCCGTGTCGTTGTTAAGCACGAACTTAGGCGTGCCCCAGAACAGCAGGCCTGCATCCACGGCCACGCTCACCCGATGGACCTTGGCAAGGTGCTGGCCAAAGCCTACGCCGAGATAAGGCTTCACGGCATTGGTCTTCATGCGCACGTCTATGTTGCCATTCTCGTCGGCTGTGAACACATAGTCGCCGAACTTAAGTCCTATGGGAGGATAGTTGGTGCGGAAGATGCTGTTGTAGTCCTCCACTTTCTGGTTGGCATCGTAGAGGAAGCCCAACCCGCCATCGTTGGTGTTGCGGAAGTGAATGAAGTTCTGGCTACCCACGAACAGGCCGGTGGAGAAGTAGAAAGGAAGGTTCTTGAAAGGATGCACCTCGCCCAAGAGGTAGAAGTTCCAGAAGTTGGGCTTGACAGCCAGCTCCACCTTGTCCACCAGCTGTGCCTGTTTCACGGCATCCTCTTCCACCATCTGCATCTGGGTGACCTCGGTGGCGGTGTTGATGGCCTTGAACTTGATGTCGCCCAAGTCCCATCCGGAGATGCCTGCCCTTACCGTCACCAACCTGTGCACAGGCATGGCTACGTCGATGCCGGCACCTGTCAGTCCATAGTTCAGACCCACAGAGAGGTGATTGAACAGGCCGTCCTCGGCACGCCGCTTGTCGGTAGAATTCTGGGCATTGGCCCCTGTCGCTGTAAACATCATCGCCAAGAGGACGATGAGCATGGAAATATTGTGTTTCATATTATTTGAAGTATGGTTTGTTCGACTTGATAAGCAGGTTGGTGAGCGACTGGCTCAGAGGGTGGAAACCGTAAAGGAAGTCGCTGGTGTAGGGCGTACCGCCGTTGATGACGCAGTGAACGTAGTCGTGGCAGGCCATGTCCATGGGTATGATGCCCACGGTGCCCTCATATTTCTTCAGGTCCTCAATCACCAGCGGGTGCAGGTTCGAGGCATTGGTGATATATCCGCGGGGCGACACCTCGGTATATGCCGAACAGTGGTTCACTATCCAGATGTTGCCGTCGGTGGCGGTGGCCTCACGGGCACTGTGCATCATGTCTATCACGGTCTGCTGCTTATTCTTCATGCGCAGCTCCGTGGTGGTCTTGTAGTAGTCCTGCTTGTAGAGCGTGGTCTTCACAGTGGTGTCTTCCATGTTGTACATGGCGCAGCTGCGCTGGGCCACAGGGTCGAGAGCCTCATCCACGTCGGGATCCTCGTCGGGCCAGTCGCAGTAGACTATGGGGTAGTGGAAGGCGGCATTCAGCGGGCGCAGGTCGTAGCGGCTCAGCCACAGTATCTTGCCGCGCATCTCGCCAACGGTGATGTCCGGGCGCCAGTTCTCAACAAACAGCCCCTGGTATTTCGCCTTGCTCAGCACCTTGTCGAGCAGCACCGTCCATTTGTTCTGGTTCTCCATGCCGTTGTCGGCCTGCAGCTTGGCAATGAAGAACTCCGTGGGATGGGCTTTCAGGTAGCCCTGCAGCTGGTCGATGGCCTCCTCGAAGGTGACGTCAATCTCGCTGATGCCGTGTGCCAGCCTCATAATCTGCTTCTCCGAGGGGGTCTTGGCCAGTGTGTCGATGCTCACCACGGGGCGGATGTCGAAGAACCTCAGGCCGCAGGCCATCTGCTCTTCAAGCGTAGACACCTGGCTGATGGCCGTCATGTTGAACACATATTTCATAATGGGCTGGTAGAAACCCATGCCGGTCATGGTGTCGTGGGTGCCGGGAATGCTCAGCTTGCACACCTTGGTGTCGTCCTTCACCATGCCCAACCAGTCGGTGATGGGCGTAGACAGGTCGTATGGCACGACGATGCTGTCCCGATAGCCCTCGGAGAAGATGAACGGGGTGTCGATGGAGTTTTCGTCATAGACTTTCTCCAGGTCCTCGTCCTCACAGCTGTTAAGTGCCGTCATGGCTGTCATGGCCAAGATGGCGTAAGTAAGTTTTTTGCTCATAAGCTTTCTTGTCATTATTGTTTGTATTCTTTCACGTTACTATATCTTACGAAAATTTCGTGCTATGCGGTTGGAATGACGCTGAAAGCGTCTACGCTCAGTAACCGCAGTGTCCGAAGGACCTGTGGAAACAAGAAGTCGGCAGAAAGCACTCTGAAAGAGTGCCCCAGCAGCAATATTGGGCGACCCATTTAGGGTCGTTGTCCTACCCTCACCTTCTCCGGGGGTGCTTCGCACCGTCCGGTTATTGAGAGGTGACCGCGTTGCGGTCATACTGCTGTTATACCGCACAGCACGGGAAATTTCAGAGGACGGCATTTTCCGCCCCCTGAAACTGTTCAGTACAGGGCTACTTCACCATAACCTTCTTGCCGCCAACAATCATCAGGCCCTTGCGCAGAGCCGTGACACGCAGGCCGGTGATGGTGTAGGCGGGAGCCTCCGCGCCTGCTGCCGCAGCCACGCCGGCAACGCCCGTGGTTATGCCCTTGTTCTTGGCGTCATAGTACATCAGCGTAAAGGACTCGCCCTCCTCGCGCTGGTACACGTCGAACTCAGGGAATCCGCCCTCCTCCTTCGACCACTGGCTCACGCCCCGGCACTCGTCGCCCACGAAGGCGGCCACCATGTCGCCTGCAGCAGGCTTGATGCCTGCTGCGGCGAGGGCAGATGTAGCGTCGACGGATGTCACCACCGGATATTTCGACGAGCCGAGCGTGAAGGGAGGAATGAAGTCATCGTCAATGCCTAACTCCTCTCCCACGGTGTAGTTCTCGGTGAGCGAGAAGATGTGGTTCAGGCGACTGCAGTAGTATTTCAGCGTCACATTCACAGTCTCGTCGACCGACTCGTTGCCCCACACCTTCAGCAGGAAGGTGGTGGCATCGGAGTTGCTGTCGCCCACTATTGTGGCGGGCGCAGCCATTCCGCGCAGCTCGTCGTCGACGAAGAAGGCCATCAGGTCGTCGGCAGAGGCGTAAGGCTTCAGGGCGTCTTCCACCTCCACCAGCGCCACCGTCCAGTTCTCGAAGTTTTCCGTTGCCGGCTCCTGCCAGTCGGGGCGCGCCTGGTCATAGCTCCAGTCAACCTCCCACTGCGGGGCTTCGGGCACGGTGGTCACCGTGTATGCGCTCGCCTGCAACGCCATGGCTGCCGACAGGAGCATCGTGCTTAATAAATTCTTGATATTCATAATTCTTTCTGTTTTTATTTACTTAATCACGACTTTACTGCCATTATGTATGTACACTCCCTTCTCCGTCGGGCGGTGAGGCAGCTTCACGCCACTGGTAGAGTACCACTGGCCCTCGTCGTCGCCGCCGAGTATGAAGCTGATGTCCGTCGGAGTGCCTTCAGTGAAGCTGAGCACTGTGGGCTGGTCGGGGCTGCCCACCACGGCATCGGCGCTGAAGGTCATGGTCTTCGGGGTGGAGGCCACAATCTTGCCCTCGCGTGCTATGGCAAAGCGAACGGCGGCCGCATCGTCGCAGCCTATGCTCAGGTAGAGAGGCTCCGTGGCCTCAGCGGCCTCAGTGGTCTTGTCCACAACGGCTTCGCCCACCATTTCGCCTCCGGGTATGTAGGCCACAACCTTGTCGCCATCCTGCAGCTCAACGCCTGCCACGGTGGCCGAGACACTCATCGTGTGGCGGGCCTGCGAAGCAGCGGCACTGCTCCTGGCACCCAGCGACCAGTCCTCGTGGAAGTTGCTGTCCAACTCGAAGAACGGATAGGAGAACGATGCTCTTGTGGCGCCCTTGCGCAGCAACATGTAACCCTCGCCGGGCTTCATATACTGCAGGCTGCCGCGCCAGCGTCCGGTGTTGCCCGACTTGGTGAAGTAGGCAAACTCGGTGTGGCTCTTTATCACGTCGCCCTGCTGTGCATAGTCGTAGTAGTCGCTCAGGGCAGTCTCAACGGTCAGGTTGGTCATTGGCGTGTAGCCGATGGCGTTCCACCCCTGCTTAACAGTGATGGTGCGGTCGGCCTTCTCCTTGACCACGGTGCCGCCGATGGGGAATGTGCAGTCCTTCTGCACCTTGATGGCGTATGCCTTCTTCGGAGATATGGACAGTCCCTGCGTGCTGCCTTTTGCTATCCAGCGCTTTTTCTTATAGGTCAGCGTCATGTCGCTGCCCATGTCGGTAAGTATGTCGCCATTGCTCCACGGCATGCTGCTGAGCAGCTTGTTAACGTCGTTCAGCTGGTCGCTGCTCACGTTGAACGATACCCAGTTCCAGCCCTCCTTGAGGGAGAAGTTCTGAACGAAGGCCTCGCCGCCGTCGAAGCGAACGGGAGTGTCGGTGCCCAGCACGCCAGACTTCTGGAACGTGATGGCCTGGTCGGGCGTCAGCACTATCTCACGACCGGTGCTGTACTGCCACAGGCGGAAGTTCAGCTCGCGGCCACTGGCCTGGTTGTCGTAGATTGTCAGGTACAGGCCGTTCTCGCCGGTCTGCACATTGTGGCTTATATTGGCGAAGCCGTGGCATACGTTCTCGTTGTCGAACACGCCCACAATGTCGCGCGAGTCGGTGTCAAGCTCACCGTACAGGTACACCTGTCCGCTTATGCTCATCGAGTTCTGCAGCAGGCTGCGGTCAATGGTGTCGGCCCACTCAGGCTGATCGCCCTCGATGGTCAGGTTCAGGTAGAACGGCTCGGTGATGCCATCCTCGTCGGTAAGATAGAGTATTTCATTATACGTACCGATGTTCAGGTCCTTGCTCACCGTGGCAGTGACATAGTCCATGGTCTGCGGGGCTATAGCGTCGCTATACTTGCTCAGCTTAAGCCAGCGCGGGCAGTTCTCTATGGTGTAGGTGTGGCTCTGTGCACCGTTGTTGTAGAACGGCAGCTCAGTGCCCTCGCCGCTACCATACTTGATAGTAGCATCGAACCTGTTCACCAACCACTGCAGGCTGCTGTTGGTAACATAGTAGCAGGCCGTCTGCGGCGATGCCATGGTGTTGCCGTTCAGGTCCTCTATGTCGCGCAGCGTCACGTAGATGTTGCGGTGGTTCAGCTTGGCGTTAGACTCGTCGAGTTCCACCAGCACCTGGTTGCCGCGGCCTATGAACGAGAACTTCAAGTTCGTCACCTCCTCGTAGGGCACCACGGGTGCAGACTGCGTCTTGTCGAAGTGCGTCAGCACCACTTCCTCATCGTCCACGAACAGGTAGTCGCGCACCAGGGTGTCGGTGGGCTTCTTAGTCTCCGGGTCGAGTTGGTAGCGGGGCTTGCCCTGGTCGTCCAAGTAGAGTTTCTTGCTGTAGACGTAGGGCACCAGCTCTATGCTGTTGTCCTTCTGGCGCTCCTGGCGGTCGAACGGCAGGTAGGTCAGCAGGCCGGCCTCGTCGCCGTTGGGGCTCTTGGTGGCGTAGGTGTCCACAAGCCTCTCAGGCAGTGCCTGGGCGAAGAACATCAGTTCGTCCACATTACCCTTCAGCGGGGTCAGGCCGTCCTGTCTCAGCAGGGTGTCCTTCTCGTTCACCACGTCGTAGCGGCTGGCACCGATGAGCGGATAACCGCCGCTGATGCCGCCGAGCGAGTCGGTCTCGAAGGTGGTGCGCAGTTCCTTATCCACGTAGATGTTGGCCACGCTGCGGCCGCGGTTAACGGTCATGGCGTAGTGGTGCCACTGGCCGTCGCTCCAGTCGCCGGGCACCTCAGTGGCAAAGCCGTTGGAGCGGTACATCAGCTTGTCGCCCTCGAAGCCTATGTGGAACTGGTTCTCGGCGCCGTTGTCCTCCTTCAGTCCGCGACCGTTGGAGAGCAGCGTGCCGCGGCCCTCGGCGTCGGTCTTGAACCAGAACATCAGCGTGTAGTCCTGCTCGTCAGTGCGGTTGATGGCGTTCTTGTCAAGCTGTACGCCCTTGTCAGCCTTCTCCAAGTGGAGCGACAGGCCCTGCGGTATGGCCCAAGAAGCGCCCATCAGCTTGGCGTTGGCACCCTGGGTGTGGTCGATGACATAGTCGCCCGAGCCCTCGTTCATCGGGTAGTAGTCCACGAGGTCCTTCTCATAGCCCGTCAGGTGGTGTCCGCCGTAGGTCGAGCCGATGAGTGTGCCGTCCATGGCATTGTACCACAGGCGGGCCTCCATCATGCAGCCCTCGTAGAACGTGCTCTCGCTGCGGTCATGCTCGTTGGTGCGTCCGAAGATGAGCGGACCCGTGCCGTAGTAGAGCGACGTGAGCTTCTGGCGGCCCACCTCCACGCCACCGTGGTAGAGGGTCATCACGCTGTCGGTCTGGTTCAGCACTAAAGCCACCTGCTGGAAGATGTTCTTAGGCATTTCCACGTTGGCCGTCAACGTCTGGTCATTCACCACGGCCTTCAGCTTGAAGTCAGAGGTCAGCCACAGCTGCAGCTTCTGGCCGTTGGAGCCATGCGAGAAGAGAGGCATCTCCTTGCCCGTCTCAGTGGGCTTCACCATCAGGTCGATGGTCACGCTCTTGCCGCTGAAGTTGCGCTTGGCCTCGCTCTCCACGCTGGCCGTAGCGCCGTCGAACTGCACACTCACCATCTCCGACAGCGAGTTGTTGTTCACCTCGCCCTTCACCTCGAAGTTGGTGATGGCGCTCAGGTAGTTGTATTCAATGTCCTCAGAGAAGTTGAACACTATGTCGTCGCCGGCGGTCAGCAGGCCGCTCTTCGGTTCGGGTGTGCCGAACAGCTGCGGACGGCGCGTGTCCTTGATGCCGCTGATGACCTTCGACGACGTGGTCAGGAAGTCATTGCCGTTGCGGCAGAACAGCACGGCACGCAGGTCGTAGCTGCGCTCCATCACCCAGCCCTCGCCGTAGAACTGCGTCACGATGTTGCCGTTCTCAGGTATCAGCTCCCTCACGCCGTTGGCCATGGCCATCAGCGAGTCGCTGGCGTAGTACGAGCAGAGGTTCGTCCACGAGTCGTCGCCACGCTGAGACTCCTTGTACTGGAACTCAATGTGGTCGAAGTTGTGCTGATGGCGGTCGAAGCCGTTGATGGTCACGGGGATGTACCAGCCGAGCTTGCCGTCCTTCTGGGCGTTGGTGTTCAGTACCCACTTGTCGCCCGGCGTTGCGATGGCCACGCCGCCCGCCTCGCGCAGGAAGTGGACATCGAACGTGGTCATGGCGTAGGTGTGCTCAGCGTCGGTGGGCGACATCACACCAATGACCAGGCCCTCATAGTCGAAGCCCTGACCGGCGCGTACCTCCATCTGCAAGGCCGTCTCAGTGCCGGAAGTGCACGTGACGGTCATGCCGGCGGTGGTCAGCGTCTGTCCGTTGATGCTGATCTTCGCGCCCTGCGGGTTCAGCTGGTCGGGAACGAACACTTGCAGCAGCGTCAGGCCGTCGGTGGCCTCAGGCTTCTCGCTGTCGTTGCCCACATAGACGGTGAACCGGGCAGCGTCGTCGATGGCCACGCCGCTCACGCTCTGTTTGTCCAAGCGAATCTTCGGGTTCACAATCTTCAGTGTGCGGGCGTCGAGCTGAGTACCCGGGCTATAGACCTTCGTCACGCGCTGGTCCTCCCACGGGTTCTGTGTGGCACCGGCAATGGTGCGGAAGATGAAGCCGCGCGGACCGTTGATATTCACAGCCTTGAGCGACTGGCTCACCTGATCTGACACCATGTCATAGAAACTGTTGAAGTTGTCGTTCGTGAAGACGTTAGTAACAGGCACATCTTTCGACTGGTCGGAGCCGTCGTAATATGCGCGATAGACATCGACATTCAGGTGACTCGCCGGGTCGCAGGCAATGGTGAACGACTCTGTGCGGTTGTACGAGCGAGCCTCTGAGTCGGCACCAACAGAGGTGTAGGAGGCTATGGGGAACAGCGACCAGCGGAGATACTTGCCTGCGAAGGTAACCGAAGATGACGTACCATCGTCTAAGTCCATGTGTACACCCGATACCGTCGGGGTTGCCCATGCATTCATTTCTTTCAACGACAGGGCTATCGCGCTGGCAAACGAACCTGCTATGCCGATTGCCGAGAAGGCTTGGCTGGCACCCGCGCCCAGTCCGAAATAGTCAACCTCGGTAGCGATGGGGAAGTAGTTCGACCACGACGACGAGTAACTGGCGTCGAAGGTCTCGCTGTAGTTCACGCCTGCAGCACCGGCCACGTCGAAGTTGTTCAACTTGTCGCGGGCATGCAGTTTCTCGGACTCGTTCTGGGCTATCATGTCTGCCCAGGCCTTGATAATCTGGTACTTCTCGCCCACCTCGTCGCTGAAGTCTTCCTCTGCAGCGTGCGTAGGCAGCACCACCAAGTAGTTGATGCCCGGTTGGGGCGTGTCGATGGTGGTGTTGTAGGCGTGGCCGTCGATCTTCTTGTTGACCACGGCAAACGTAGAGTCGGTAGGCATGCGTAGCGACAGATAGACGGGCTTCTGCGTATTGTCGGCTATCGTCTGCGCCTCCTCCTTCGTACCAAGGTACATCAGGTCGATAATCTCCTTCGCCTTGGTGGGGATAATCTGCGTCAGCAGTTGCTTCTGCGAATAGATGAAGTTCGACTGAATCTTCGGGCCGTAGCCTAAGGCCAGGTCGCGAATAAGGTGGATGGTGTCGCCCTTGGCGTCAAGGCCAGAGGCTATCACCGACACCGTGCCATAGTCGGCGTACTTGCCCACTTCAGACTCCACCTTCGTCTTGCTCAGATACTGGATGTTGTCCTTGCCTAAGCGGGCAGCCATACCCTTCAGCATATCGTTGGTCACAGCGCGGATGGTGGACATGGGTTTCACCACCACGTTCTGCACAGAGCCGATGTAGAGGTCGGCATCGGCACCCACCATCGACGGGTCGCCACTGGTACTCACGTTGTTGCCCACGACCATCGTGTGTGAGAAGGCCTTGCTGCCGCTGCCGTTATACACGAACATGTCGATATTCGAATCGGACTGGTCGGCACCGTGGATAGGACCTACGGCAGTACCTATACCTTCTGGCGCTAATACTTGAGCCGTCACGGTCTCCAGTTTGTCACCCACCTTGAGGTTGGCGAAGAGTCCGGCCGCCAGTGACAGGTTCATCATGTACGAATAGTTGATGGTAGCGCCCTTGGCCAGCGTGTTGGTGCTGTAGGCTCCTGGCGGGTCGCGCAGGATGTCGTAGAGGATGGGAGCGCCCTCGGTCATGATGTCCTGGCCGGCACCCACGGGGAACATGTTCATCACGTAGCCTTGCAGCGGCTCGGCCTGGATGAAGGTGCCGTCGCGCTCAACGGTGAAAGTCACCGTGCGCAGACAGTAGCTCATGTTCGAGGTCTGGTCGGCCTTTAGGGTGAAGACGCACTGTCCCAGGCTGTCCAGCTTCTGAGGCTCCTTGATGGTGTTCTGGTCATCAAACGACATTGCCCTCATGCCGTTCTGCATGTAGGCCACGCCGCCCTTCAGCGGCACCATATCTGCACGGCCCAGCGGGTCGTTGTTGTACTGGTAGCGCTCGCCCACCTGCAACTGGATGTTGTACTTGCGCCCTATGCTGAACACGGGGTATCCGAAAGTGTAAGTGGGATAGTTGGCAAGAACAGGCTCTGGACCATGGTCGTCTGTGGGCTTGGAGTCTATATTGCCACGACAGGTCAGCGACAGTTCGCCCAACTGTAACTCGTACCCCTCGTATGTTCCAATATTCCCCCACGTGGTGCTGAGAACTTCGAACCGGAAGAACTGGCAGAAGCTATGGTCGGGCACATCAAAATTATACGTTTTGAGGTTGTAGGCACCCATGCCTGCATCGGCAGTTTCCATCAGCACTGTCCATTCATCACTTTCGGTGGCACGCCCTAACAGGCGCATGGCCTTGGGGTTGCGCCCATCGTATGTCTGTGTGTCATCGCCTGTGGTCAGGTCGAGCGTACTGAGGCTGACGAGTTTGTCGGTCTTGAAAGTAACCCACCACCCGCAATCATCGGAGACAACACACCATTTGGTGTTTGGATTGCCATCGAACAGGTTCTCATACGAATCGTTGCCGCTCTTCACATGGCTTGCGTCTTGCGGCGTAATATTCGGAGTATGGGTGTATTTTTCAAACGGGTTGATATAATTGGTATATCCCGCTATAGTCTGATATACAAGGGGTATCTGCGTCACCTCGCCCGTCAGCTCGGTAGCGGCGTAGGTCTTGTCGCCGAAGTAGTCGAAGCTGTCGTAGCCCACCTGCTTGTAGGTTACTTCCACGGGGCTGTGGTAGATGCGGTTATACACGGCGTGATACTTGGCCGTGGGGTTCTCCACGCGCTCCTCGTCAGCGTCGTAGTAGATGCCGTCGTAGCTGACCTTCAGCGTGTCGAGGCAGTCGGTCAGGTCGATGACCTCGCTCACCTGTCCCTCCTGGAACAGCGTGGGATAGCCTTTGCAATATACCTGCTGCACCTTCCAGCGCACGGGCGGCAACTGCAGCGTATATTCGCCCGTCGTTGCGTCGGGCCATACGGTCATGCGCTTGCGCTCCGTCTTCACCGTGGTGTAGTGCTTGTCGCCGTTGCGCGGATGGCGCACCACCTCCTCGCGCTCGGTGCGGTTGGGGTGCTGGTTGTCATAGACCAGCCACGACGTGTTGTCGCCCTCAAGGGTAAGCACTACGGTCAGCGAGTCGCCTAAGTTGTTCTGCGACAGGTTGTTCAGCAGGGGCTTCTGACCCTGGTCGTCGCCGCCGACCACACGGCCTGTCAGCGTCACCTTCGTGGCATCGTAGAAGTAGATGCCGGCCACGTCGGCGGTCAGGTTCTGCTTCTGGCTGTTCTTATACCAGCCGTCGTTGGTGAAGACGTGCTTGTCCATCACGGCCTGGATGGTGTGCTGGCCGTCGAGCACGCGGAACGAGAACGAGCCATCGTAGTCGGTCTCCACATACTTGCCTTGGGCATTGTGGATGCGGTTGCCATCTACCAGGAAGTTGACACCCTTCACAGGGATGCTCGTGCCGTCGTACATCACGTAGCCTGAGAAGCGGCGACCGTTCTCGATGGTGAACTCGCGCAGCGTCACGTTGTTGCTCGTAGCGTCGAAGGTCACCAGCATGGGATCGATGTTGATGCCGCTCTCGGCCACGGGGCCTACACTGTAGGTGGCCGCTGTCTGGCCCTGGTACGACAGTTCGTCTTGCTCGAAGTAGCCACTCTCGTCGGTCTGCACGCGGGTCACCTCATTGCCGTCATAGTTGATGGCCACCCAGATGCCGGGCGCGCCGGTGCCGTCGTTGAAGCGCACATAGCCCTCCACGCGGCCGGTGTGCTTACACTCGCCCACCTTCACCTCGGTCTCGGTAGTGGTGATGCCCTCGCAGTCGTTCACGGCCTCCACCTTATATTGATACGTAAGCAGTGGCGACACGCTCGTGTCCTCGTAGCTCAGGTCGGTCAGGCCCGTAGCCACTTCCTGCCACTGGTCGTCACCCTGACCCACCACGCGGCGCAGCACGCGGAAGTAGTCAATAGGCTTGTGGTCGGTGTCCCACGACAGCAGCACGCTGCTCTGCCGCGTCGTCGTCATCAGCACGGAGTCTATCGTTCCCGTGTTCTTATGGTAGAACAAGCCCTTCAGGTTCGGGTCGTTGACGGTGGCGTACTCCTGGTATTCCACCGTAGTCGTGGCGGGCACAAGATTGTCGCCCTCCATCGTCCAGCCGCTGCTGAAGTAGTGGGCCAGGTCTTCATCCGTGGCACCGATGATGCTACTATTCAATACAGGCAGCACTTTGCCGTCTCCCACATACCAGCCAGTGCCCAACCTCGAGGCCAAATCGCTTGCTGACAGGGAGCCTACACTGTTCCACAATTCGCGTCTGGGCATCTTGGGCCGCGCATCATTGCCATCCGCATACCAACCATCGCCCAGTTTCTGAACCATCTCTGACACATTGGAGACGGCTTTGTCGATGTCGTACCACTCGTCCCTGTCTCCGTAGGAATAGTTATTGTCGCTGACACCGTTATTACCAATACGCTGTCTTCCCTCAAAACCGAGTGCTCTGGCACCCACGTAGTAATAGTGTCCGTTTTCCAGACAATTGGTTATCGTAGCAAAACCAATGTCGCCTGCATAGCCGATGAATGCTCCTACGTAGGAGTTATCACCGACTGCTCCATCGTTACCGGCACTGATGGCACCGTCGAACAGACAGTTGTTGATGGTGTGCTGAGTATCATGTCCGTGGCCGATAAAGCCGCCGGCAGACAGGTCGTTAGCATGCATACTGACCGATACCCAGCAATTCTGAATATTGGCTCTATAGCTGTTCCACACGAGTCCGCCACAGTAATTGCCGCCTCCGATACTGCCCGTGAGGTGCAGATACTTGATGGTGTAGTCATAGGCAGAATTGAACATGCTGCCACCACCGTTGAGATTTATCGTATGGCCGTTGCCATCGAACGTACCCTTGAAGTTATCAGCAGAATTGCTTACTGTGAAGTCGGCATTCAGAATGGCATTCACGCTCTTAGAGCCACGGTTATTCAGTGCCGTCCGGAATGCTTCCCAGTCACTGGCATTGTTGAGGATACGGCAGAACTCCTCGGTTGCATAGCTGTTGGTACACGTAAATGTGATGTTTGCCGAATTACGCACCCATGTCTCGCTGCCTTCGGGGTTGATGTTGACGCTGGCAGGCATGAAGAGACAGTTCTCAATGGTCACTGGACCGTTAGACCAACCCACAAAACCGCCGTAGCAGGTACTGTTTGCACCTTCGAAACTGCCGTCAAATTTACAGTTGCGGAAGGTGGCTTTAGCATTGGAATTTGTAGCGCCGATGAATCCGCCATAAGTGGCATCGCCACTGATGGAACTCTTGAGCGTAACCGAAGACTGGCAGTTCTCAATGGTAGCTGTTAAGCCTGACATCACTTCTCCAATGAGGCCTGATGCAGTCTTAGTGCTGCTATTGATGGTGCCTGCCGTGTGTAGGTTCTTGATGGTGCAATTGCCTACAACACGGAAAGGAGCGATAATAGTCCATGTATCCCAGTTCTTGTTGAAAGTTATCGTATGGCCGTTGCCATCGAAGGTGCCACGATAGTAAGCCGCATAGCCTCCGCCCACATAATCACTGGTCGTGATATCGGCTGTGAGGATAGCGTTCACGTCATACTCGTTCTTGGCTTCTTCAACCTTATTGACAAACGTGGTCCAGTCGGCGGCATTACTGATGAGGAACGTCGATGAAAATTCACTGGTGGCATAGCTGTTGATGAGCGAATATGCCCCTGAGCCCTTACGTACCCACGTTTTACAGCCATCCCCCTTGGTGGTGAGATGGTCGGGGGCAAAGAAGCAGTTGTCAATGACTACTGTGCCGTTAGTATAGCCTACGAAACCGCCGTTGTGACTACAGTTGGCACCCTCGAAAGCACCGTCGAACTTACAGTTTCGGAACGTGACATTGGCGCCGGTATTTACGATGGCTATGAAGCCACCGTTAGTGGCATTGCCATTCACACTGCTGTTGATGGCGACTGACGTTCGACAGTTCTCGATGAATACTGTTGAGTTGGGACGGACATCTCCAATAAGACCAGCAGCATGTCGTCCGCTGGTGCTGATGGTGCCAGCCACGTGCAGGTTCTTGATAGTAGCATTGCCTACATAGCGGAAGGGAGCAGAATACAACTCCGTGTCAGTTCTGTTAAAGGTCAGTGTATGGCCATTACCATCGAATGTGCCACGATAGTAAGCACTTTCACTTCTTCCCACACGCCAATCTGTCGTAATGTCGGCATAGAGGCGGGCATTCACATCATACTCGCCCCTGGCTGCTTCCACTTTCTGGGAGAACGCCGCCCAGTCGGCCTCCGAGTGGATGGGGATGTAGAACTGCTCCACGTCGGCCAACTGGTTGATAGGCGACGTGCCGCGCTCCACATACATATCCACGTCGTAATAGACGCAAGAGCGCGTCAGGTTCACCACTGTGTAGCGCTGTGCGCGCTCCTCGTCGTTCAGTGTGTAGGTCAGACTATCGACCATGTCGCCCTCGCGGTTCTTCATGATGACGCGCAGCATCATCTTGGCGCGGTCATCCCACACGGCGCCATGCTCGTCGGCATACTGCCAGGCGACGCGCACGGTGTAGGCCTGCTCGTCCTCCCACTGGGCCGAGTAGTCCTGGATACGCAGCAGGTGCAGGTTGTCCATCACGCACGAGGCCGTGGCGGCGCAGCAGTTGTCGGCGCCCCAGCCCCAGTTCTGGGTGATGGTGCGGCGCACGCGGTAGGTCAGGTGGTCCAGCGTGCCGCCACCGGCGAGCATGCTCGTCTGGATGGCCTCCAGGAGCGTGCTGTCCACGTAGGTGTACAGCGTCTTCTTGTCCACCTGTGCGTAGAACGTCGAAGTGCTGATGGTGCGGAAGTCCTCCTCCTTGCCCGTCAGCGAGCGCTGAATCTCGAAGAAGTCGGTGGGCGTCAGGTCCTCATCGTCGGGATAAGGCACGCTCCACGTCAGTTCTACCTTGGGCGTGCGCTCGTCCAACGGACGCGCCATGAGGCCCACCGGGGCGTGAATCAGCGGCACGTTCTGCGGCGACGAGCCCACGCCCTCTATCAGGTAGGAGCCCTTGTCGCCCTGCGCCTTGTAGTTGCAGACCACGCGCAGGTTCTTGTGCGGCACGTTGGCATCGAGCACGATGATGCCGCTGTTCATGTTCTCAATGTCCTCCTTGAAGTACTTGCCCGCAGCATCGCGGTACTCGTAGTACGCCTTGGTGATGCTGTCCGAGGCCAGGAACCACGGCAGTTGCAGCTTGCCCGGCGTGTTAGGGTCCATCATCGGGGTCGAGACGAACGGCGTCAGCTTGGCGCTTGCCGCCGGCATGCTGATCTCCTTCGACTTGAGTCCTGACACCTTTACAATACTGCGAGAGGTACCGTCGCGCTCCACATCCCAAATGAACTTCAGTTTCTTGCCCAGCAGGTTGTAAGGCACCGACCACTCGGCATTGAACTCGAAGGTCCTGCCGTCGCTGTTGCGCGACAGGGAGCGTGAACCGCCGTTGTCCTTGGTCAGTCGGAACGTGTTTCGCGAGTTGCCAAGCGTAATGTCGAAGAATCCGTCGGCAGTGGTGGTGAACTTACAGTTCAACGACGTTGCACCGTCGGCGATTTTTGTTTCGGCACTCTCCCAATGGAAGATGGTGACTGGCGCATCACCATCTACCGACACTGTGAGATTACCATTGTGAATCCACATGTCGAGACCGTCCTGGTCATAGACCGGCGCCGTGAAATACACGAAGTTCGAACCACCCAACTCCACTGTGTAGTTGTCCGGGTCTTCAACATAATAGGGAGTTGCCGCCGCTGTCTGTGGCAGCAGCCAGGCGAAGAGCAGACATAGCAGTAGCCACGGCCGCCCTCGCAAGATGTATGTCGTTTTGTTGTACATAAAATAATTTAAACATTTATAAACTATAATCTTTTATTTCCTCTTTGCGAGATTTCTGCCCCAAGGGGCAATTACTCGCCTGTCGGCGATACTCGTTCTTTTTCTTTCCTGACACCAAACGGATTCCGCCGAGACTCCTCACGGATGTCTCGGCGGATAAAAATCTTCGGGGGGAAATGTCGGTGTGTTACTCGTGCTTGTCCCTTTCTATCCAGTTCTCAATCTGTATGCCCCTGATGTTCTGGAAGTCCTTCACATTTTCCGTCACCAGAATCATCTTCTTGGCAACGGCTGTGCAGCCTATCAGCAGGTCGAACTCGCCCGTGGGCGTGCCAGCCAGCGCCAGTATTGCTTTTGCTTCATGGCTCGTTCAGAAATTTGTCCCAGAATTCATCTCTGCAGCTCTTCACATGGCGGGCATCGCGGATAGCCTTGTTGATGTCCTCAACCGCCATGAAATGCTCATCGTCCCACATCCCTGCGAAGTCATCGGCCGTGTATTTTTTCTTTGCCTTTTTCTCAGCAACAGCTGGGCGCAGGGCATCACTCAGCCGCATAATAAGGGCGAGTTTCACCTCGTTGCTAGCATCCTTGATGAGGTTCCAGTAATTGTCGGATTCCTGTTTCAGTACTAATGCTGTCATATCTTTCTTGTTGTGTTTAATGCACATTGACGGTGCAAAGGTACGAATAAGCGAGCGAAAATGCAAATAAATTTGCGATTTTCCGAGCGTGAGTACCTTCGACGAAGTCAAAGGTACGACAATTTTCCTGAAACGCCTATCTTTTTCCCGAATTTTTCGACCTGTGCGGTTGAAATGACGCTGAAAGCGTCTTCGCTCAGTAACCGCAGCGTCCGAAGGACCTGCGGAAGTAGGAACACTACGAATGCACTCTGAAAGAGTGCCCCAGCAGCAGTATAGGGCGACCCCTACAGGGTCGTTGTCCTCCCCTCTGCTTCTCCGGGGGTGCTTCGCACCACACGGTTATTGAGAGGTGACCGCGTTGCGGTCATACTGCTGTTCAACCGCACAGCACGGATTTTTTTATCCGTTTGTGTCAGTATGTCAAAAACGGATGCCGCAGGGACTCCTCACGGATGTCTCGGCGAATAAAAATCTTCGGGGGTGGTGAATCAGTTCTCTATCAGCTCCAGCCCTTGTCCCCGGTAGAACGGGAACTTCTCATCATCGCTGATGAGGGGGATACCGTTGCATAGGGCGTGCGAGATGATGAGGTGGTCGCTGGGGTCGTAATGCTCCTGCGCCTCGTTGATTTCGAGACGGGCGTAGCGTTCGTAGTGCTCTTTGTGGAGGTAGAGGATCTGGAAATGAGCTTCCTCCTCCACCGACCTTATCATGTCTTGTGGTGTCTTCCACCATCGTCGGATGTGCGGCTTGTTGTTCCACAACAGCACAAACTCACGCAGCGACTCGGCACTGAGGTAAATCACGTTCTCATAGTCATCGAGAATAGCCCTTACGTCACGTGAAAGGTTCTCTGGCTCCTTGGCGTACCAGATGTAGATGTGGGTATCAATGATGTACCGCTGCATACCGTGGCCTCGAGTCGAGATTAGTAACCAGTCTTACTGCATCATCGAGGGCAATCTTGTCCTCTTCGGTCAGCGGCCCCCAGCCTCTGAGCTTGGCAAAATAATCCATCCGCTCTCTCCTGTTCTTGAACTTTTTTTCTTCCATAATCTTCGTTATTTTGAGTTTCACGCTGCAAGGACGGTGCAAGCTGAACGCAATCATACTTGTTTGAATTGCTGAGGCGCAGCCCGTTCTCGCAGCCTTTCGGCTGCAAAGGTACGACAATTTTCCGAGAATCCTTTCTTTTCCCCGATTTTTTTATCCGTTTGTGTCAGTATGTCAAAGATCGCTTGGAGCGTGTTTCCTTCTTAGTCGCCTTCCGGCGAGGCCTGGCGGCCTTATCGCAGGTCGTCTGTGTCGTCCACGCCGTTGCTGTCAAAGGAGAACCCTTCGCTATTGCTAACGCTATTCACAGCTCTGCCGCTGCCGCTAACCGTCAGCATCTGGTTTGCGGCCTGTAGCCTGACGACCAGGATCTTGGGTTTTGTGTATGTTGTCTTCTTCATTTTGTTGTTCTTTTACTTAATTATTACCTTTCGTCCATTGTGGATATACAGCCCAGCCACCGTCGGCTGTCTGTTGAGCCTGCGACCGTCGAGAGAGTACCATGCATCGGAAGCAGTGTGATCCGTGAAATACGTTGTTGTTATTCCCGTATCCTCGCCGTCGCCGAAGTCGAGCACGAAGCTGCGGACAGCCTTGCTGCCGTCGGTGGCGACAGGAATCTCGAAGTAGGCGCGGAAGGCATTCAGCATAGGTGTTGCATTGTCCTTGGCATACCCCAGCTTGTTGCCGGATGTTAACAGCAGGATTTTGTCACGGTTGGTGTCGTTGATGGTCAGCGGAGAATAATTGCCCTTGAACGTGCCGCCCGTGAAGCTGACATCCGTTGGGATATTGGTGTTGGCGATGGTTACACCGCTGAATACTGGATTATCAATAGTATTGTTGATGGTGGCCATTATAGGCACGGCGTAGTTGCCACTGGCTTGCCAGTTGCTTGAGCCAAGGGTTGAAACAAGGCCGGAGGTTGATTCATTGCTCTTCTGATAGCAGTTCGTTTCCGTATTTGTGCCATTACCCTGAATCATGCTGACCGTTCCAGTAGTGTTGTATGTTCCGTTAGCCAGACAATTGCTTATGGTAGTTGTGACACCAGAGTCTGACCAGCCGCAGATGATGCCCACAGCTGCAGAACCACCAGTAATAGTGCCAGAGTAAAGGCAGTTAGTGATAGTAGTATTTGACTGACCAGATGCCTGGGCGAACCCGAGCACTCCTGCACAGTGGTCCCCAGAGTTGCAAGTCACGTCAACAGCCACCTCACAATTAGTGATGGTGTTGGTGCTGCCGAAGGCAAATCCTACCAGTCCGGCGCAGTGAAGGGCCCCATTCACGCTGCCTGTCACCTTCAAATTCTTGATGGTTGCATCTTGGATGCAGAAGAAGGGAGCCACGCCTTGGGCTGAGTTATCCTGAATGTCACAGGTGATGGTGTGGCCACCGCCGTCGAATATACCCTCGAAGGACTTGTCTGTAGTTCCCACCATATTACCTTCTATATCGATGTCGTCAGCAAGAAGCACAGTCATTCCTTCGTAAGTATTGCCCTCAGACACATTATTAGCAAACGTGTTCCAGTCTGCTGCCGATCTTATGGTGAAGTAATTGTCCCACCTCACGATATACGGCTTGCCAGCCACGATAGCTCCTACAGTATTGAAGTTCAGTGTCAGCGTACCGTAATTGTCCAGGTTCGACGTAGTAAGGAGTTCCTTGATGGTAGCACCGTGAAGGGGGTGCGATTCAACGTCAATCTGTGCTTTTGTCACGCCGAACGGCAGGCACAACGTGTTCCAGTCGCCATCGCGGTAGAGGGTGCGGCCGCTGAGTGTCACATTACATTTATTTCCAGCGTTCGAAGAAATTGCCGAACTGTTGTCTCTACTACAGTTGAACGACAAATCAGTTTGTCCCCATGTCACTTGTGCCCCGACAACCATCAGGGCGAGGATTGAGAAGCGTTTAAGTCTTTTAAGCTTTTTCATCTTCCGTTTATTTATTTCCGTTAATTTTCGCACAAAGTTAATGAATATTTTCCAAACTGCAAAGGCAAAAAGACGTCTCATCGCAATTTTTGCAGATTTTGAAAGAGATTTTGCATATTTTGAAAGTCGATTGCATATTTTGAAAGTCGATTGCATATTTTGAAAGTCCAATCTGTCGTTGAATGGTTACGACAACACAGACAACAAATACAACTTTCCCATTAACATCAACGTCTTACCAGCCATTTCGCCATACCTACGGCATGGCTGTATGGCTGGCTACTCCTATCTGATGCCTACGGCATCAGCGAAAAAGTCCCTACGTAGGAATTCAGAAAAGTTGTTTTAGTTGTCATAGTTGTCGTTGAATGGTTACGACAACACAGACAACTTTCCCATTAACATCACCGCCAACAATGGGGTTGAAAGCCCCCTCTCATCCCCCCAAGGGGGGACAGGAGGGGGCTTCTCGATATCCGATTACTGTTCGCGCTGATTCAGGTTCTCGGTGAACGTCTTAGTCATCCTGTCGCTCTGTTTCTCAAGGCTCGACGAGAAGAAGATGTACAACGCCACGGCTATGACGGCGAAGATGCCGTACATGCCAATCTTCGGCAGCGTGTTGCCGATGATATAGGCGATGATGGCGGCACCGATGGCAAGACGGAGGATTCCAAATGCCGTGATCTTGATGCGCTCGTTGCGTCCCCCCTCGTCCCACAACCTGTTGACATTGTCGCTGTTGCCGCCCTGACGCATCAGTGACCAGAGGAATGGTCCGCAGGCAGAGAGTGTGATAAGGGCAGTGACGATGCCGGACCAGGGTTCGGGCAGCCACTCGTAGATAAGCGGCGCGACATAATAGTACATGATGGCGATGACGGCCAGGCAGAGCACACTGTTGATGAGCAAGATGAAGACAAACTTCTTGAACTCTGTTCGCCATAGCAGCTGCATCTCGTCGGTCTCCTGTTCGTCAGCATCGTCGGAGGCGTTGCGCTCCAGCCTTTCTATCCACTTGGCGGGCAGCACACGTGCCACCACCGCATAGGCCGGCTCTGCCAGGCGTATCATATAGGGCGTGGTGAACGTAGTGAAGACGGACACGGCCACCACGATGGGATAGAGGAAATCGCTGGTGACATGCAACGAGGTGCCGAGGGTGGCGAGGATGAAGGCAAACTCACCGATCTGGGTCAGCGAGAAGGAGCACTGCATGGAGGTCTTCAGCGACTGGCCTGAGAGCAGGAAGCCGCAGGTGCTCAGGATGGTCTGTCCCAGCATGATGGCTGCGATGATGCAGAGTATAGGCACTATATACTCGATGATGAGTGCCACATCGACCATCATGCCTACCGACACGAAGAAGATGGCACCGAAGAGGTTCTTGACCGGGGCTACGAGGTGCTCTATCTGCTGGGCCTCGACGGTCTCGGACAGTATGCTGCCCATGACGAAGGCGCCGAAGGCGGCGGAGAAGCCCACGGCAGAGGCAAACACCACCATGCCGAAGCAGAGGGCGAGGGCGGTGATGAGCAGCGTCTCGTCGTTGAGCAATGGCTTTGCCTTTCTCAAGAAGAGTGGTATGAGGTAGATGCCCACCACGAACCAGAGCACGAGGAAGAAGCCTAACTGGAGGATGGAGGTGAGCATCTGTGTGCCCTCGAACTCCTTGCTGACGGCCAGTGTGGAGAGCATCACCATGAGCACTATTGCGAGGATGTCCTCGATGATGAGCACGCTGAGCACGAGGCCTGCGAAACGTTTCTGCCGCAGGCCCATGTCGTCGAAGGCCTTGAAGATGATGGTGGTAGACGACATGGCGAGCATACCGCCGAGGTAGATGCAGTCCATGTCGCTCCACCCGAAGAGCTGGCCTGTGAGCGAGCCTACGTACATCATGCCCAGGATGATGGCGATGGCGGCAACGATGGGTGCGGCTCCCATCTTCAGTATCTTCTTGAATGAGAACTCCAGGCCAAGGGCGAACAGCAGGAACACCACACCGATGTCACTCCACAGGTGGATGCCGTGCATGTCGGAGACACTGGGCATATAGGGCATGTTAGGCGAGGCGAGGAATCCCGCAACGATGTAGCCCAGGACGATGGGCTGCTTAAGGCTCTTGAAGATGAGCGTCATGACTCCTGCGCAGATGAGGATCAGCGCAAGGTCGGCCATGAGGGGTTCAAGTTGTGACATAAGTTACAAATCTATAATAATCATACATAATTATATTAATTAAAGTTTCCCTCCCTAAAGGCCGAAGGCCTGAAAAGAGCACAGACAGGGGTAAAACCCCTGTAAACAGGAGGATGTAATCCCAACCCCGTAGGGGTGACAGCGCTCCAGCTCTGCTGGCTTGCCACCGAAGGGACGCAAGAACATTCTGCCGCCCTTTCAGGGCTTCTTTACCCGCCATCTCCAGCAGGGGCTTCAC
>JAFSKJ010000070.1 GCA_017449025.1 Prevotella sp.
CGAGCGAGTGGATGTCAACGACAACTATGACAACTTGGACAACTTATCTGTGTCAGCGGGGCGGGCGAGGTCGCCCGCGTTCCTATGTGTCATCACGTACGCGCGCGTAAGGTGGGAATGCCCCAGCGGGGCATGATAGGGGTAGCCAGCCATACAGCCATGCCGTAGGTATGGCTGTATGGCTGGTGGAATGTCGTAGGTAGGAATGCCTGCCTCGTAGGTAGGCGACCACTGCGGCTGTGGCAGTATGCTGTTTACAAGTTGTCATAGTTGTCGTTGAATCATTACGACAACCTAAACAACTTATTCCTACTGAAAAACGGATTTATGGAACATAGCATTAATTTTTCTATAATTTTGAGTATAAGTGTCGTTCATTTGAAATAGTTTTTGTACCTTTGCGGCCGCAAATAATGTTGACATAAAGAAATGAACGACGAACAGAATAACAGAGGAGGATTCTCGATGATCGCCGATATTGAGGGCGACTTCTTCGAACTTGTAAACAGCGACACTCCAAAGGAGGTGCCCATTCTTGCCGTACGAAACCTGGTGCTTTTCCCCGGTGTGGTGACTCCAATACTCATAGGGCGCGAATCGAGCATAGCCCTTGTCCGTAAGGCCGAGCGCAAGCATCTCACCATTGGTGTGCTCTGCCAGCGCGACCCCGACGTGGACTCACCGGAAAAGGACGACCTTTACAGCTTTGGCGTGTATGCCAAGGTGATAAAGCAGCTGCAGCTGCCCAACGGCAGCCTGACGGCCATTGTGCAGGGCATGGGGCGCATGGTGCTGAACGACATAACGGGCACGTCGCCCTACCTGACAGGCTCGGTGGAGGCAGTGCCTGAGCTTATGCCAGAAAAGCGCGACCGCGAGTTCAAGACCGGCATGAGCGACCTTCGTCAGCTCACCAACGAATACGTGTCGAAGAACGAGGAGATACCCGACGAGGCGATGTTTGCCCTGCGCAACATTGAAAACGACGTGATGGCCCTTAACTTCACATGCTCCAACATGCCTTTCAACATCAAGGAGAAGATGATGCTACTTGGAGTGGAGACGGTAAAGGAGCGCATGTTCGGAGTGATGAAGATACTGAACAGGGAAATAAACCTGCAGAACCTGAAACAGGACATACGCAACAAGACCCGCGAGGACATTGACGAGCAGCAGCGCAACTATTTCCTGCAGCAGCAGATAAAGAACCTTCAGGCAGAAATAGGCAACGGCGAGAACTCGGCCGAGAAGCAGGAGCTGCTGAAGAAGGCACAGAAGAAGAAGTGGCCGGAGGAGGTGATGAAGGCCTTCTTGAAAGAGGCCGACAAGCTGGACAACCAGAACCCGCAAAGCCCGGAGTTCAACATACAGCTGACATACTTGCAGACACTTGTAGGGCTGCCATGGGGCGAGTACACCACCGACGACCTTAACCTCAAGCGCGCCAAGCGCATACTGGACCGCGACCACTACGGCATGGAGAAGGTGAAGGAGCGCATACTGGAATACATGGCCGTGCTCTCCATGCGCGGCGACCTGAAGAGCCCCATACTGTGCCTCTACGGCCCCCCGGGAGTGGGAAAGACATCGCTGGGCAAGTCGATAGCCGCAGCCATGAAGCGCAAGTATGTGCGCATATCGCTTGGCGGCCTTCACGACGAGGCCGAGATACGCGGTCACCGCCGCACTTACATAGGAGCCATGCCCGGACGCATCATCAAGTCGATACAGAAGGCCGGAAGCTCGAACCCCGTGTTCATTCTCGACGAGATAGACAAGGTGACCCAGGCCACCCACAACGGCGACCCTGCCTCGGCACTGCTTGAAGTGCTCGACCCAGAGCAGAACTCAGCCTTCCACGACAACTACTTAGACGTTGACTACGACCTGTCGAAGGTGCTCTTCATAGCCACCGCCAACAACCTGAGCACCATACCGCCTGCGCTGCTCGACCGCATGGAGGTGATAGAGGTGAGCGGATACATCACCGAGGAGAAGATAGAGATTGCCCGCCGCCACCTCATCCCACGGGAATTGGAGAATACGGGCATGAACATGCTCACGCCCAAGCCAACGCTGAACAAGGCCGCCATAGAGAAGATTGTGGAGCAGTACACCCGCGAGAGCGGCGTGAGGCAGCTTGAGAAGCAGGTGAACAAAGCCATGCGCAAACTGGCTTACCGCTGGGTGATGGGAACCGACAACCCGTCGGAGGGAAGCGACCAGGGAGCACAACCCATAAAGATCACACCGGCAGAGATTGAAGACTTGTTAGGCAAGCCGCCCTTCTATCGCGACATTTACCAGGGCAACGACTATGCCGGCGTGGTTACGGGGCTGGCATGGACAAGCGTGGGCGGAGAGATACTGTTCATAGAGACATCGCTGTCGAAGGGCAAGGGTGCCAAGCTTACCCTGACGGGAAACCTGGGCGACGTGATGAAAGAGAGCGCCATCATTGCCCTGGAATACGTAAAGGCACACATAGGCAAGCTGGGTGTGGACTACCGCATTTTTGACAACTGGAACATACACATACACGTGCCCGAAGGAGCCACGCCAAAGGACGGCCCGTCGGCAGGCATAACCATTGCCACATCTATAGCGTCGGCCATCACACAACGAAAGGTGCGCAAGAACACGGCCATGACCGGAGAGATAACCCTGCGCGGAAAGGTACTGCCCGTGGGCGGCATCAAGGAAAAGATACTCGCCGCCAAGCGCGCCGGAATATCAGACATAGTGATGTGCCGCGAGAACGAGAAGGACATACTCGAAATTCCCGACATCTACCTGAAAGGCGTCACCTTCCACTATGTGGAGAGCGTTGACGACGTGTGGCAGTTTGCGCTCACCGACGACATGGTGAGAAACCCCGTCACGTTCGACATACCAGCCGATGACAAAGGAGAAAAAGAGTAGCGGCAGATGAAGTTTGAAGTAAAACATTGCGACCAGGAGAGTGATGCCCGTACGGGTGTCATCAGCACTGCCCACGGCCAGATAGAGACACCGATATTCATGCCAGTGGGCACTGCAGGCGCAGTGAAGGGCGTGCACTTCGCCGAGCTGCGCGAGCAGGTGGAGGCACAGATAATACTTGGCAACACCTACCACCTCTACCTCCGTCCCGGCCTCGACATACTGCGCAAGGCCGGCGGCCTGCACCGCTTCAACACCTGGGACAAGCCCATACTTACCGACTCCGGCGGATTCCAGGTGTTCTCGCTCACAGGCATACGCAAGCTTCGCGAGGAAGGCTGCGAGTTTCGCTCACACATAGACGGCTCGAAGCACTTCTTCACTCCCGAGAACGTGATGGACACGCAGCGCGTGATAGGAGCCGACATAATGATGGCTTTCGACGAGTGCCCTCCGGGCAACAGCGACTACCAGTACGCCCGCAAGTCGCTCCGCCTGACACAGCAGTGGCTGGAGCGCTGCATAAAGCGATTCAACGAGACGGAGCCACACTACGGCTACAGCCAGACCCTGTTCCCGATAGTACAGGGCTGCACCTACAAGGACCTGCGCATAGACGCGGCCAACCATGTCTGCGACGCACTCACCCACCTTGACGACTGCGGCGGCGTGGCCATCGGAGGACTGGCAGTGGGCGAGCCCACAGAGGTGATGTACGAGATGATAGAAGTGGTCAACGGAGTGCTGCCCAAGGACCGCCCCCGCTACCTCATGGGCGTGGGCACCCCGCAGAATATTCTCGAGGCCATAGAGCGCGGCGTGGACATGTTCGACTGCGTGATGCCCACCCGCAACGGCCGCAACGCCATGCTCTTCACTTACGAGGGCACCATGAACATGCGCAACAAGAAGTGGGAGGACGACTTCTCGCCCATCGACCCCGATGGCTGCTACATCGACCGCCTGCACACCAAAGCCTACCTTCACCACCTGTTCAAGGCCCAGGAGCTGCTGGCCTTGCAGATAGCATCCATCCACAACCTTAGTTTCTACCTCAGGCTGGTGAGCGACGCCCGTCAGCACATAGCAGCCGGCGACTTTACATCGTGGAAACGGTCGGTGACAGAACAATTAGGAAAGAGACGATAGATGAAAGAGTTCAGCATAATACGACGCAACATAAAGAGCTACAGGCGCAGGCGTGCCGTCGGCAGATTCTTTGCCAAGATTGGGCGGAAACTGAGATGGATGCGCTTTCTGAACCCGTTGCACTACCTGAAGCGCATCGACCGCTACATCATCAACAAGTTCATAGGCACATACATCTACTCCATACTGCTGATTATCTCCATCTCGATAGTCTTCGACGTGAACGAGAACCTGGCAAAATTCTCCACACACCATGCACCGCTGAAGGCCATAGTGTTCGACTACTATGCCAACTTCGTGCCCTACTTTGCCAACCTCTTCTCGCCGCTGTTCGTGTTCATAGCCGTGATTTTCTTCACTTCGAAACTTGCGGGCAACAGCGAGGTGATTGCCATGCTGGCCTCGGGCATGAGCTTCCGCCGGCTCATGAGGCCATACTTCATATCGGCAGCACTAATAGCAATGCTCAACTACTACCTTGGAGCCTACGTGATACCGAAGGGAACAGTGGTGAAGCAGAACTTCGAGACACTGTACAAGAACCACAGGAAGAACACCTCGGCCGAAAACGTACAGCTGCAGGTGGGAAAGGGCATAGTGGCCTACATACAGCACTACGACGACCTGTCGAGGCGCGGCTACGGCTTCTCTCTTGACAAGTTTGAGAACAAGAAGCTGGTGAGCCACCTCACCGCCTCCACCATATTCTACGACAGCATTAGCGACACCCGCTTCCGCTGGAGGCTGCAGAACTACAAGATACGCTCGCTGAAGGGGCTGCGGGAACAGATCACCTCGGGCGAACGCATAGACACTCTGATTATGATGGAGCCAATGGACCTTGTCTTCTCCAAGGGGCAGCAGGAGACGTTCACGTCGCCCGAACTGCGCGAATACATCTCGAAGCAGCAAGAGCGCGGTTCGCAGAACGTGGTGCAGTACGAGGTGGAGTACCACAAGCGCATAGCCATGTCGTTCGCCTCGTTCATACTGACTGTCATCGGAGCAAGCCTGTCGTCGCGAAAGCGAAAGGGCGGCATGGGTCTGTACTTAGGCATAGGCCTGGCACTGTCGTTCGCTTACATACTGCTGCAGGCCATCAGCTCTACATTTGCCATCAACGCCGGAACGCCAGCCATGCTTGCCGCCTGGATACCTAACATACTGTACGTGTTCATTGCCTACTTCTGCTGGAGGCAGGCACCGAATTAACTGTTAATCACAATGACATTTGAAGAGACCTACTTGAATGACAACATCCTCGACGCGCTCTACGACATGCGCTTCGACGAGATGACACCCATACAGGAGAAGTGCATACCCGAGATTCTCGACGGCTACGACCTGCTCGGCGTGGCCCAGACGGGAACAGGCAAGACGGCCGCCTACCTGCTGCCCATACTCTCGCTTCTCGACGACGGCGACTATCCCAGGGATGCCATAAACTGCGTGGTGATGTCGCCTACCCGCGAACTGGCACAGCAGATAGACCAGGCCATGCAGGGCTTTGGTTACTACCTCGACGACGTATCGAGCGTTGCCGTCTACGGCGGCAACGACGGCACACGCTACGCCCAGGAGGCCCGGGGCATGAAGCTCGGCGCCGACGTGCTCATAGCCACTCCCGGCCGACTGCTCAGCCATCTGAAGGTGGGCAACCTGGACCTCTCGCGCTGCTCGTTCTTCGTGCTCGACGAGGCCGACCGCATGCTCGACATGGGATTCATCGACGACATCTTGAAGATAGTGCAAGAGCTGCCACAGTCGTGCCAGCGCATCATGTTCTCGGCCACCATGCCGCCGAAGATACGTGAGCTGGCTGTAACCATGCTCAACGACCCCGTAGAGGTGAAGATTGCCGTCTCTAAGCCTGCCGAGAAGATACACCAGTCGGCATACGTCTGCTATGAGCTGCAGAAGCTCCAGATTGTAGAGCACCTGTTCAAGGCTGGCGACCTGAAGCGCGTCATTATCTTCTCCGGCAAGAAGGAGAAGGTGAAGGACATCACACGCCAGCTGAAGCGCATGAAGGTGAACTGCGCCGAAATGCACAGCGACCTGGAGCAACGCGAGCGCGACAACGTGATGCTCGAATTCAAGGCCGGGCACATTGACGTCCTCGTGGCCACCGACATAGTATCGCGGGGCATTGACATCGACGACATACGCATAGTAATAAACTACGACGTGCCCCACGATGCCGAGGACTACGTACACCGCATAGGACGAACGGCACGGGCCGACCGCGAAGGCATGGCCATCACCTTTGTCTCCGACCGCGACATGCGCAGCTTCCAGTCTATAGAGCACTTCTTGGGCAAAGAGGTGGAAAAGCGAATGCTGCCCGAAGGAATAGGCGAAGGCCCTGAATACGTGAAGCGCGAGAAGCGGCGCTCGAACAGCCATCACGGGCGGTGGCACAGCCGAGGCAACGGCAAGCACAACCACAAGCCGCGAAAGAAAAAGAACGAAACAAAAAACCTAAAATAAACAGATATGAGGACCAAGAAAACCTTCGTCGCCATGATGCTGCTCATGGCAGCCACGACAGTTCAAGCTGCCGACGTGAAGCAGCAGGGAAACACCGTAACCATCAAGCCCGACGGCGGACAGGCAAAGGTGATCAAGCTGGAAGTAATCAACGACAACATCATCCGTGTGCGGGCTACATCCAAGGACGAGCTGCCCGTGAAGCCGCAGAGCCTGATGATTGTGCCGCAGACACCCTACAAAGGCACCGTCAGCGTGAAGGAGTTGGCGGCAGAGGCCGGCGACATGGCAACACCAGCCCGCGTGAGGGTGTCGGCAAAGAACGTGCAATGCGAAGTAAGCAAGGAAACCGGACGCATTGAGTTTTTCGACGGCAACGGCAAGCGACTGCTCTGCGAGGCCTACGACCGTCAGGGCAAGGAGCCAGGCAAGCAGTTCTGGGACTTCACCGTGCCCGAGCGCGAGCTGGGAATAAAGGGCGGCACACAGCCGACAGAAGAGCAGAAACACGGCCTGACGTGGCAGATGAAATTCTTGCCATCGGCAGCAGGCGAGTCGTTCTACGGCTTAGGTCAGCACCAGTCGGAAGAGTTCAACATGAGGGGGAAGAACGAAGACCTGTTCCAGTACAACACCAAGGTATCCATTCCATTCGTTCTCTCCACAAAGAACTACGGCCTGCTTTGGGACGCATACAGTTACTGCCGCTTTGGCAACCCTAAGGACTACCGGCAGCTGAACCGCGCCTTCAAGCTGTATGACAAGCAAGGGCAGCCGGGGCACCTGACAGGCACCTACATCGACGCCAAGGGCAAGAAGCTGGTGCGCAACGAGGACTCTATATATTATGAATATGGTACGCCCGCGAAGTCGGAGATTGCCCTCAAAACCGACAACGGCGGCATCAAGAACCTGCCTAAGGGCTTCAACCTCAATGGCGCCAACGTTGTCTACGAAGGATTTATCGAGGCTCCAAAGTCTGCCCTCTATCAGTTCATACTCTACTACGCCGGATACATAAAAGTGTATATCGACGGCAACGAGGTGGTGGCCGAGCGCTGGCGCACGGCCTGGAACCCGAACACATATAAGTTCAGCACCGAGTTAGTCCAGGGGCGCCGCACACATCTGCGCATAGAGTGGCAGCCCGACGGCGGCGAGTCGTACTGTGGACTGAGGGTGGCGGAGCCACGTAATGTTACCGACCAGGAGAGCCTCACCATCTGGTGCGAGATGGCCAAGGACATGGACTACTACTTCATTGCCGGCAAGAGCTTCGACGAGGTCATCTCGGGCTATCGCACGCTGACAGGCAAGGCCAGCCTGTACCCCAAGTGGGTGATGGGCTTCTGGCAGAGCCGCGAGCGCTACAAGACTCAGGACGAGATTGTGTCGACCTTGGCAGAGTTCCGCAAGCGGGAGATTCCCATCGACAATATTGTGCAGGACTGGAACTACTGGCCCGAGGACCAGTGGGGCAGCCACCAGTTCGAGGCTTCGCGCTATCCCAATCCGCAGCAGATGCTCGACGACGTGCACCGGATGCATGGGCGCTTCATGGTTTCGGTGTGGCCCAAGTTCTACGTCAACACCGACAACTACAAGGAGCTGGATGCCAAGGGCTGGATGTACAACCAGTCGCCCACCGACGACATCCACGACTGGGTGGGCCCGGGCTACAAGAACGGTTTCTATGACGCCTACGACCCCGAGGCCCGCAAGATGTTCTGGCGGCAGATGGACGAGAATCTGTACTCCAAATACAATAAGAACGGTGTACCTGGCGTTGATGCCTGGTGGATGGATGCCTCCGAGCCGAATGTCCGCGACTGCACCCCGATGTGGTATCGCAAGGCACTCTGTGGCCCTACAGCCCTTGGCACCTCTACCGAATACTTCAATGCCTACTCAACGGTGAACGCCGACGCCATCTACAACGGACAGCGCAGCGTGTGGAAGGGCAAGAAGGACGAGCCGCGAGTGTTCCTCCTGACCCGCAGCGGTTTCGCTGGCGAGCAGCGCTACTCCACGGCCACGTGGAGCGGCGACATAGGCACCCGCTGGGAGGACATGCGCGCCCAGATGACTGCCGGACTGAACTACTCCATGTCGGGCATACCCTTCTGGGGCATGGACCAGGGCGGCTTCTGCGTGGAAAACCGCTACGTCAAGGCCCAACAGCTCTTCGACAAGACAGGACAGGAAAACGAGGACTTGAAGGAGTGGCGTGAACTGCAGACACGCTGGAACCAGTTCGGTGCATTCATACCCCTGTTCCGCAGCCACGGCCAGTGGCCCTTGCGCGAGATATGGAACGTAGCCCCCGACAGCCATCCCGCCTATAAGTCGTTTGTCTATTATGACAAGCTGCGCTATCGCCTCATGCCTTACATCTACTCGATGGCCGGCTGGGCACATTTCAAGGACTACACGCTGATGCGTGCCTTGGTGATGGACTTCAACGGTGACAGCGATGTAGAGGACATAGGCAACCAGTGGATGTTCGGCCCGGCGCTGATGGCCTGCCCCGTGGGCTACTACAAGGCCCGCAACCGCCAGGTATACTTCCCACGGCAGTGCGGCTGGTACAACCTCTATACAGGCGAGTTCACAAATGGCGGCCAGCGCCTCGTGGTCGATGCCCCATACGAGCAGATACCCGTATTTGTGCGCGAGGGTGCCATCATCCCCTTCGGCCCAGAGATGCAGTGGAGCGACGAGAAGCCAGCCGAGCTTATCAACCTATATGTTTATGCCGGCCATGACGGCGAGTTCCAGCTCTACGAGGACGAGGGCACGAACTACAACTACGAGAAGGGAAAGTATGCCACCATCGACATTAGTTATGACGACGCAAGTCGCACTGTCAGCTTCTCCGCCCGCAAGGGCAACTTCCCCGGCATGCTGAAGCAGCGCCGCTTCAACGTGGTGCTCGTAACCAGAGACAATGCCAAGCCACTGAACCTGGACAATCCCGAGGGGACAATGGTAAGCTACAACGGAAAGGCCGTTAGTGTGAAACTGTAAATGAAAACAATCATGTCAAGGGTAAACACATTAATCATAACGATGTTACTATCGGCAATGACGGCCATGGCAGCAGAGAGGACTGTGGAGCTGAAGGTGATAGAGACGAGCGACGTTCACGGTTACTTCTTCCCTTACGACTTCATGGAGAAGAAACCGCTGAAGGGAACGCTCTCCTGTGCCAACAGCTACGTCAAGCGTATGAGGCAGCAGTATGGCGACCGCCTGTTGCTGATAGACAATGGCGACATACTGCAGGGGCAGCCTTGCAGCTACTGGTCGAACATGGTGATGCCCCACGACGAGAACCTGGCTGCCAGCGTGGTGAACTATATGGGCTACGACGCGGAAACCGTGGGCAACCATGACATTGAGCCCGGCCATAAGGTCTACGACAAGTGGATACGCGAGGTGAGGTGCCCGGTGATAGGCGCCAACATAGTGAACCGCGCCGACGGCCAACCATACGTGAAGCCCTACTCCGTGCACTATAAGGACGGGGTCAAGATTGTGGTTATCGGAATGCTTACCCCTGCCATACCCAACTGGCTGCACGAGAACGTGTGGAAGGGGCTGGAGTTCGAGGAGATGGTGGCTTGCGCCAAGAAGTGGGTGAAATACGTCAAGGAGGTGGAGCGGCCCGACCTTGTGTTCGGACTCTTCCACAGCGGCTTCCACGGCGGCATTGTCACCGACAAGTATGCCGAAAATGCCACCGAGGCCGTGGCCAAGGAGGTGTCTGGCTTCGACATCATATTCTTCGGCCATGACCATCAGGTTCACAACGTATGGGTTACTAACAGCTCCGGGCAGAAGGTGCTTTGCTTAGACCCGTCGTGCTATGTCAGGAACGTGGCCGAGGCAACTATCAGCCTTACATACAAAGACGGGCGGATGGTGAAAAAGGACATTAATGGCAGGATAGTAAGCATGGACAACGAGGCCGTGGACGAGCAGATGGTGGAGCACTTCTCCAAACGCATTGAGCAGATTCGCAAATATGTTGACCAGCCCATCGGCATCTTTGAGAACCCCGTCTACACACGCGACTGCTTTTTCGGCAACTCCCCCTTCTGCGACCTCATCCACAACTTGCAGCTGCAGATTACCGGAGCCGACATCTCGTTCAACGCCCCGCTTTCCTTCAACGCATCGATAAACGCAGGTACGGTGACCATGAGCGACATGTTCAAGCTCTACCGCTTCGAGAACCTGCTCTATGTGCTCAACATGACTGGGCGGGAGATACAGGGACATCTGGAAATGAGCTATGACATGTGGACAAACACCATGCGCAGCCCCGACGACCACATTATGCTGCTCAACGACGGCGCCAAGGAAGACCAGCAGCGCTCAGGCTTCAAGAACTACACCTTCAACTTCGACTCTGCCTCAGGCATAGACTACGAGGTGGACATCACCAAGCCTAACGGGCAGAAGGTCCGCATACTCCGCCTGAGCGACGGTCGCCCCTTCGAGCCTGACCGCTGGTACCGGGTGGTTATGAACAGCTATCGCGGCAACGGCGGAGGCGAGCTGCTCACTCACGGTGCCGGCATTCCCAAGGACAGCATCAGCAAGCGCATAGTCTACCAAAGCGAGTTAGACCAGCGGCATTATCTCACAGAGGAGATACGCCGTATGGGTAAGGTCGTTCCGAAAGCCAACAGCAACTGGCGCTTCGTGCCTGAAGAATGGGCACGCCCAGCCATTGAGCGCGACAGGAAACATCTCTTTGGCGAGTAACCCGCCACCATATTGGTTTCAATCACTAATCTGCAATAGTCATGACTGAACTACCTGTACTGATTAAGGACCTTGCCCTGATACTGATGGTGGCTGGCATCGTCACCCTGATATTCAAGAAGCTGAAGCAGCCGCTTGTCTTAGGCTACATCGTGGCCGGATTCCTGGTGTCTCCGCACATGCCGCTGACAGCATCCGTAATCGACACAGAGAGCGTTCACCTATGGGCAGACTTGGGCGTCATGTTCCTACTGTTCTCACTCGGACTTGACTTCTCGTTCAAGAAAATCCTGAAGATGGGCGCCTCGCCCATAATCGCTACCATCACCATCATCTTTGTCATGTCCATGCTCGGCGTGAGCGTAGGCCACGCTTTCGGATGGCACAAGATGGACTGCATATTCCTTGGCGGCATGCTGGCAATGAGTTCCACCACTATTATATATAAGGCCTTCGACGACCTTGGCCTGCGCCAGCAGCAGTTTGCAAGCATTGTGATGTCGGTGCTCATCCTTGAGGACATCCTGGCCATAGTGATGATGGTGATGCTGTCGGCCATTGCCAGCGGCAACAACCCCAACGGTGGCCAGATGTTAGGGTCGGTGCTGAAGATAGCCTTCTTCCTCGTGCTGTGGCTCGTGGTGGGAATCTTCGCCGTGCCACTGTTCCTTAGGTCCGTACGCAGACTCATCAACCAAGAGGTGCTCTTGGTGGTTTCGTTAGGCTTATGCTGCGCCATGGCCGTGTTTTCGTCGGCAGTGGGGTTCTCGTCGGCATTCGGGGCCTTCATCATGGGCAGCATCTTGGCGGAGACCATTGAGGCAGAGCGGATAGAGAAGCTTGTGGAGCCGGTGAAGAACCTCTTCGGAGCCATCTTCTTCGTCTCAGTAGGCATGCTTGTCGACCCGATGATCATAGTAGAATATGCTGTTCCCATTATCGTGCTCATTCTAACCATCATCTTCGGGCAGTCACTCTTCGGCACCATGGGTTTCATGCTTGCTGGCGAGAGCCTGAAGTCGGCCATGCGCTGCGGATTCTCAATGGCGCAGATAGGTGAGTTCTCGTTCATCATTGCCTCGCTTGGCCTGTCGCTTGGCGTAATCAGCGATTTCCTATATCCGGTTGTGGTAGCCGTATCAGTCATAACCACATTCCTCACACCTTACATGATACGGTTTGCCACACCGGTTTACAATGTCTTGGAGCGGCATTTGCCATCACGGCTCATACGCACGCTCAACCAGCTGACCATGAGCCACCCCAACAGCAATGAGCAAAGCAAGTGGAAACGGCTGCTGCTGCAGATGGGAATGAACACTATGGTTTATTCCATTCTTTCTGCAGCCATGACAGCGGTGATGTTCACCTATGCCCGCCCCCTCTTCCACCATCTGGTTAAAATAGACCTGACGTTATTCGGCATACAGTTGTCGGTGTCCGACACCATCACTGGTGTCCTCTCCATAATGCTGATAGCTCCCTTCTTGCGCGCCATGGTCATGAAGAAGAACCATTCCGAGGAGTGGAAGACACTTTGGGCGGAGAGCAACAGCAACCGCCTGCCGCTGCTCTTCACAGTGCTGCTGCGCTCGGCAGTGGCCCTGACTTTCGTGTTCTACATCTGCCATCACCTCTCGCGCTTCACACCGGCCATTGTGCTCACTATCGGCCTCACAGTCTTGGTGCTCATTGTATTGTCGCGCCGCACCAAGCGCAACAGCATACTGTTGGAACGCCTGTTCATCAACAACCTCCGCTCGCGCGACATCGAGGCACAGGTGCACGGCAAGAAACGGCCGCTCTACGAGGGCAAGCTGCTTGACCGCGACATACACATTGCCGACTTCGACGTTCCTACCGACTCCAGCTGGATGGGTCACACGCTGAAACAGCTTGAGCTGGGACGCAAATATGGCGTACACGTCACCAGCATACTGCGAGGCGGCCACAGGCTTAACATTCCCGACGGCGACTATATCATCTTCCCCGGCGACCGCCTGCAGGTCATAGGCAGCGACGACCAGCTGTCACGCTTCCATGCCGACATTGAGAACCAGCGCATGTGCGAGGACACTGAGGTGGAGAAACGCGAGATGAAGCTGCGCCAGATGATTATCGGCCATGACAGTCCCTTCATAGGCAAGACCATGGAGGAAAGCGGCATACGCAGCCTGTTCAGCTGCATGGTCGTGGGCTTGGAGGAAGGCATGGAGAACCTGTCGGCAGTCAGTCCCAACCGCCTGTTCAAAGAGGGCGACATCATCTGGGTGGTGGGCGAAGAGGAAGCCTTGGACACATTGATAAGCAGCAGATGAAGACTCCAGCAATAGTTATACCAGAAGGGGCAAGCCAGGTGCTGCTGCACGCATGCTGCGCACCATGTTCGTCGGCCATCGTCGAGTGGATGACAGCCAACGGAGTGCAGCCAACCATTTTCTACTACAACCCCAACATCTTTCCTCGCGAAGAGTACGAAATACGCAAGCAGGAAAGCAAGCGCCACGCCGACAGCCTGGGCATAAGATGGATTGACGGCGACTACGACCACGACCTTTGGCTCAGCGAGGTTTGTGAACTGTCAGCCAATTCCACCGATGAAGAGCGACAGCACTGTGCCATGGCACATGAGCCGGAGCGCGGACTACGGTGCTTCAACTGCTTCGCCATGCGACTTACTGCCGCTGCACACGAAACACGGCGACAGGGACTGACTTTTTTCACCACCACACTGGCCTCATCGCGATGGAAAAGCATAGAGCAAATTGCCGCTGCCGGCCTTGAGGCCCAAAAGGCTGTGCCAGGCACCGTGTTCTGGGCACAGAACTGGCGCAAGGGTGGCCTGTATGAGCGCCGCAACTACCTACTGCGCCACTACGGCTTTTACAACCAGAAGTACTGCGGATGCGAGTACAGTCGACGTTAGAAAAAACTATCAGGGACGGCCGGAAATGAGCACTGTGACAGCCAAGGAAATATTCAGCCTTCGCAAGCATGGGCAATATAAGGATGCCTATGATGCGGCGAGGCTGCTCTATGCCACCGACAAGAGCCAGTATGCATCGTCGACCATGTTCTGGGCCGCTGTCGACATGCTGAAGATGAAGGTCCGCGAAGGCAGGATGTATGAAGCACAAAAGATATTTCTTGCCCTACAGCGACTGTCAGGAGTCTTGGTCGACGAGAGAGACAGGATTTGCGATGCCCTGGACAAGTGCGACATGCTAATCCATGGCGACAATGCCAACCACGTTTCCAAAAACAACGACCCCAAACACCTGAGATTAGGCGTCTGGGGCGAAAATCTGGCCGCTGCCTTCCTCCGTGACAAAGGATACGTGATTCTTGAGCGCAACTGGCACTCAGGCCACCGCGACATCGACATAATAGCACAGGATGGCGAATGGATTGTCTTTGTGGAGGTAAAGACCCGGAACAACAGAAACTTTGCCGACCCACTTTCTGCTATCGACCACAACAAACAGCGTAATCTGCTGCGTGCCATGAACCATTACATCAAGAACCGTAAACTGGAGAATCCCTGCCGCCTTGACGTCATAACCATAGTTGGAACACCAGACAGCGGGCAGCCAGAAATAGAGCATATTGAGCACTGCTCTATTTCGAGGTGACAGGCAGCTCTACTCTTTGAAGCGCAGTATCACCAGGCTTGAATACCAATCCATGACAAGAGCCGCAATCAGCCTTGTACTCGCGCAACTCCAAAGCGTTCCAGTCAATCTGGTCTGTACGCTGAGCAAGCGGGGCGTGAGGAATCAGACTGCCGTCGCGAACCAAGATGACTGCCGGTATCTTGCCTGTCTCTATGGTTTGGTAGCCACTGTTGTAGACCTTGCCTGTCTGATAGTCAATCCACTTGGAACTATCACCAGCCACTCCTGATGAGGGGAGATAGACATTGCGACTGTTGCCACTTTCCAACAAGGGAGCAACCAATATTTGCGAACCGAACATGTACTCGTCTTCAACCAACCATGCTCCCTGGTCGTCAGGAAACTCAACAAACAAGGCACGCACCATAGGCAATCCGCGCTCTGTGCAGTCCTTGGCCTGGGCATAGACGTAAGGCATCAGTCGGTACTTCATATTGGCACACTCACGGAAAGCGTCTGTAAACGACTCGCTGATGAGCCAGGGCTCCGTGGGCGGTGCTCCGTGGGCACGGGTGTGGCTTGAGAGGAATCCGAAGGGAAGCCAGCGCCGATAGATGTCCTCAGGCGAAGCCGTCACAAAGCCACCCATGTCGTGACTCCAGAACGAGAAGCCGCTGAGGCCGAAAGAGAGTCCGCCGCGCAGGTCGCCCAACATACCTATATTATTTGTGGCTGCATCGCCGCCCCAGTGCAGGGCGTAACGCTGTGAGCCAGCCCAAGCCGAACGCGCCCAGATGATGCCCTCGCCGAAATACTGGCGGTTGACAGCCTCCCAAAGTGCCTTATTATAGCGCAGGGGATAGAGGTTGTGCTCGTAAAGTCCGCCCTTGCCGCTGTGGTAGATACCGTTGTATGGCGCAGCCTCGCCAAAGTCGCACTTGATGGTCGAGACTCCCTGCTTCAGCAGGTTCGTAATCTTCGACTGATACCAGCTCACTGTCTCGGGATTGGAGAAGTCGAGGATGGCATCCTCAACAGGCATGCCGCCAGCGGCGTTACGAATGTGGAGGTTGTTTTCTACAATCTCGCCAAAGAAGCGGTTCTTCGGCGTGAAGTATGGCAACTGCCACAGACAGGTGTGGAAGCCGTCCTTGGCCAACTGTTTCAGCATACCGACAGGGTCTTTGAAGCGGTCCTTGGCAAACTCATAGTCGCATTGCCAGTCAACGCCGAACCAGCCAGTATCGAAATGGATGACATCGGCAGGAATCTTATGCTGGCGTAGCTTCTTGGCAATGTCAAGTCCTTCCTCCTGCGAGAAATAGGTGATGCGGCTCATCCACGTGCCAAAACTCCAGAGCGGCGGCATGGGGCTTTTGCCTGTGACGTTGGTGTATTCATCGAGGATTTCCTTGGGCGAGCCAAAGAACACGAAGAGGTCTATCTGCTCGTCGGCCATGAAGAGCCGTTGGGCGCCGATGTACGTGGCACCGAAGTCGGCGGTGACGGGAGCCGAGGTGTGCATGAAGATGCCGTAGCCACGGTTGGAGAAGTAGAAAGGCACAGGCTTGTACATGCCGTCGGTCTCTGGCCCTTGTGGGTCGGTAACACTGAGGTGCACCTTCTGTCCCACCTTATTTAAAGAGGTGAACGACTCGCCACAGCCGTAGATACGCTCACCAGGCGACAGCAGGAACACGGGGTTAACAGAGCGGGAATTGTCGCTTCCGCGCTTTATGAACGAGAAAGGCTGCAGCTTCACCTGTGTGGAGTCGTTGTCAACGATGTGGCGCGTCTGGGTGAGAATCTTGCCCTTCTTGTCCTTCAGCACTATGCGGAAGGGGAAGCGCTGAATCTCAATGCTGCCGTTCTCTGCCTTGTAGACAATCGACTTGCCGTTGTCTGTCGATGGCCATGAGGGAGTTTCCACCTTCTTGCCGTTGACGTTTTCATAGAAGCGGGCCTTGAACTCTGGACTGAACATCAGGTCGTCGACATCGTTGTTCTTGGGCACGATAGGGGTGGTAAGCATCCGTATGCGGGCAGCCCTCGGCGATATGAACTCAATGTTGAGGCGCAAGTTGGGGTCGTTGTCGTAGGCAGCATCGGGAAAGTCCAACATCTTCATCCTCACAGGCCAGTAGCCGTTGAGGTTGAACGCCTGTCGTGGCGACATACGGTAGCGCTTCCAGTTGACGAGTCCCTCGCCCTTCGCCACGTTGAACGATGCTACCGAGTCGGCAAAGAAATAGGTGTTCGACAGGTCGTAGAAGTCTGTCGACATGTCCTTTTGCATACACTGCAAGTACTGCACACCTGCATTCAACTGTATCTGTGCTGAGGCTGCGCAAGTGCACCATGCAACACACAACGCCAATATTCTCCTTTTCATAATAATGTGTGGTAAAAGAAACAATGGTTCTCTCTAATCTTGACGGCAAAGGTACACTTTTCTTTTCAAACTTCCAAACATTATTAGGAAAAGAGTAAGATAATTCGCAGAAAAAGCAATTGCAGTCCGATTGAGCTTCGCCACATTATACACATCCATAGGAAGGTAGGCTGTTCAATTTGTTGTACCCTGATTTTACTTGCTTACACCTCATCGAAGATTACCATGCTCAGACTAATGCCACATAGGGGCGCAGGGGGGCTTGATAGGAGTAGGCAGCAGATGGAAGTTCATTAACGTGTGTGTGGGCGCACGGTGGAGGGGTTGTTTTTTGTCATATTATACTTGATTTATATCAAAAAGTGACAAAAAGAAAGATTTTGAGTATTTTTTTTGATATTTTGTTTGGTATTTCAAAAATTTGATGTAATTTTGCACCCGAAAACAAGCACACAATAATTTCAAACAATAAAAACAATTTAAACGAAAGGAAAAAGATTATGAATGCAGCACAAGTTGTAGAACAGCTGAAGCAGCGCTTCCCCAACGAGCCGGAGTACATCCAGGCCGTAAGTCAAGTTCTTCCCACCATTGAAGAAGAGTACAACAAGCACCCTGAGTTTGAGAAGGCCAACCTTATCGAGCGCCTGTGCATCCCCGACAGGGTATGTGAGTTCCGCATCACTTGGGTTGACGACCAGGGTAAGGTGCAGACCAACATGGGTTACCGCATCCAGCACAACAACGCCATTGGCCCGTACAAAGGCGGTCTTCGCTATCACAAGAGCGTGAACCTGGGTATCCTGAAGTTCCTCGCCTTCGAGCAGACCTTCAAGAACTCGCTGACAACCCTACCCATGGGTGGTGCAAAGGGTGGTTCCGACTTCTCGCCCCGCGGCAAGAGCGACGCTGAGGTGATGCGCTTCTGCCAGGCATTCATGAATGAACTCTACCGCGTGATTGGTCCCGACGAGGATGTTCCCGCCGGCGACATCGGCGTTGGTGGCCGTGAAGTTGGCTATCTGTTCGGTCAGTACAAGAAGCTCACCCACCAGTTCCAGGGCGTGCTGACAGGCAAGGGCATCCCCTTCGGCGGTTCGCTCATCCGTCCCGAGGCTACTGGTTACGGTACCGTTTACTTCCTTACCTCCATGCTTGCCACCCGCGGCATCGAGCTGAAGGGCAAGAAGGTGCTGATTTCCGGTGCCGGTAACGTGGCTCAGTATGCTGCCGAGAAGTGTCTGCAGCTGGGTGCCATCCCCATGACCATGTCAGACTCAGACGGTTACATCTACGACCCCGACGGCATCGACCGCGCCAAGCTCGACTATATCATGGAGCTGAAGAATGTGGAGCGCGGACGCATCAAGGAGTATGTTGAAGAGTATCCCACCGCAGTTTATCACGAGGGCAAGCGCCCCTGGTACGAGAAGGCCGACATCGCCCTGCCTTGCGCTACACAGAACGAGATCAACGGCGACGAGGCTGCCGCTCTGGTGAAGAATGGTGTGATTGCCGTTGCCGAGGGTGCCAACATGCCTACCCTGCCCGAGGCCATCAAGATCTTCCAGGATGCCAAGCTGCTCTACTCTCCCGGTAAGGCCAGCAACGCCGGCGGTGTGTCGGTCTCTGGTCTTGAGATGTCGCAGAACTCTGAGCGTCTGAGCTGGACTGCTGAGGAGGTTGACAACTACCTGAAGCGCATCATGAACGACATTCACGAGAACTGCGTGAAGTACGGTACGGAGAAGGATGGCTACATCAACTACGTCAAGGGTGCCAACGTTGCCGGCTTCATGAAGGTGGCCAAGGCCATGATGGCTCAAGGCATCGTGTAAGCTCGACGAAGTCAAGGTTGTCACGATGATGACAAGCATCGTGTAAGCTCGACGAATTAGCTAACCAATCACACAAAAACTAACTCGAAAGGGGATGTGCCTGCTATCAGGTGCATCCCCTCTCTCAGCCCCCTTGCCCCCTAAAGGGGGAACTACAGACTTTGCAGGAACTTCCCCTTTAGGGGGTTGGGGGGCTCTACGAGGCACGCCTTTTCCTGGCATCTTCATACCAGCCATTTCGCCATACCTCTGGCATGGCTGTATGGCTGGCTACCCCTATCAAGCCCCTCTGGGGCTTTAGGCTGCGCACAGTTTTCTCTTCGGATTTTCCGTGCGGGTGAACAGCATTATGACCGCAACGCGGTCATCTCTCAATAACGGGCGGTGCGAAGCAACCCAAGAGAAGATGAGGGTAGGACAACGACCCAAAAAGGGTCGCCCAATATTGCTGCTGGGGCACTCTTTCTTTCCGCTACATTCTCGATTCCGCAGGTCCTTCGGACACTACGGCATTGAGAGGAGACGCTTACAGCGTCTTTTCAACCGCACTCAGTGGCTTTATATTAAAAGATGTGTCAGCCTTGTGTCACCCGTGTCACCCTTGAAAAAGGCTGCAAACGCCCTGTACATCGGCGTTGTGTCAGCGTGACAACCTTTTTTGCGAATTCTATCAGTTTATTTGTTTATTTGTTAAGGTATGTTTATAAAATCGTTTTTCTTCACGTTTTGCCACTTTTTGCCGTTTCAATTCTTCTGTTTCACGAAAAAATAGTAATTTTGCAGCCGCAAACATGA
Source organism: Prevotella sp. (assembly GCA_017449025.1). GTDB lineage: Bacteria > Bacteroidota > Bacteroidia > Bacteroidales > Bacteroidaceae > Prevotella. Next base: position 19,974 of record JAFSKJ010000070.1, read on the forward strand.
GCACATTGTCTAATGTGTCTACTCGACGAGGCGAGAAAACTCCTCAGAGCAAAGGTTTTACACGGCTTTTGCCATCTTCGGTGTCGCAGCCGGAGGGTCGGTAGAATGTGCTCTTAAACCAAATAGAAAGAAATGAAATATGCACTTGTAACGGGTGGCTCAAGAGGTCTCGGAAGAGCCATTTGCCTGGAGATTGCCAGAAAAGGAATCCCCGTAATCGTAAACTACCAGTCGAACCACCATGCCGCCGCCGAAGTGAAAGCCACTATTGAGGCTGAGGGCGGCCATGCCGAGCTGATGGCATTCGACGTGTCAGAGCAGGAGTCAGTGGAAACAACCCTCGATGCCTGGCAGGAGTCTCATCCCGACGACTATATTGCCTACCTTGTGAACAACGCAGGCATACGTCGCGACAATGTAATGTTCATGATGCCCACCGAAGACTGGCAAGCCGTGATAAGCACCTCGCTCGACGGGTTCTTCTACGTTACACGCAAGCTACTGCCAAAGATGCTGCAGCGCAAGCATGGCGGACGCATTGTCAACATGTCATCGCTGTCGGGGCTCAAGGGCATGCAGGGGCAGGCAAACTACAGCGCAGCCAAGGCTGCCGTCATCGGTGCCACCAAGGCGCTGGCTTTAGAGACAGCCCCCCGCAACGTTACGGTCAACGCCGTGGCGCCTGGTTTCATTGATACCGACATGACCCGCGAGTTGCCTAAGGACGAGCTGAAGGAGCTTATACCCATGAAGCGCTTTGGGCAACCAGAGGAAGTGGCTGCCCTCGTGGCGTTCCTGCTGTCGGATGCTGCTGCCTATATAACAGGACAGGTGATCGGCATCAACGGAGGGCTTTACACATAGTCCGAGGAGTTCCGAGGTTTCAAGGAGAATGAGGAAAAACGGCACTACATACGGAAGTGCATGGATGTTCAGGATGCTGATTAGTGGGCTTCGCTCCATTAACATAAAGGTGTTCTATACATTCATGGCCATCTGTGTGATACCCGTCACGCTGGTGTTCAGCCCAGGTGCCCATCTCACCCTTCGCTACTACCACCGCCGCCGCGGCTATGGCTGGTGGAAGGCGCTGGTGGCCACCTACCGCAACCACTGCATCTTCGGCCAGACCGTAATAGACAAGTTTGCCATGTATGCAGGCCACAAGTTCCGCATAACCTACAATGGGCTGGAGCTATACAGGGAGCTGTGCGCCAGCGACAAGCCCCTGCTGCTACTCAGTGCCCACATGGGCTGCAGCGAGATTCTGGGTTACTCAGTCCACCACGACAAGCCGTGCAATGTTCTTGTCTATGGCGGCGAGAAGCAGTCGCTGATGAGCTACCGCCGCACATCGTTCAGCAACTCTAACATAAGGATGATTCCTGTGGGCACTGCCACATCGCACAGCGACGAGATTATCAGTGCCTTGGACAATGGCGAGATTATCAGTGCCTTTGCCGACAGGTTCATGAATGCCAACAAAGTTCTGGTGTCAACCCTCCACGGCTTTCAGGTGAGCCTTGCCAAAGGGCCATTCTCGCTTGCCACCACCCGCGGCATTGACGTCATGATGATGAGTTCCATGAAAGAGCCTGACGGCTCTTACTCAGCATTCTTCACTCCCCTACCCTACGACCGAACACTGCCGAAGAGCCAGCAGCGCCAGCAGCTTGCCGATGCCTACACCACTGAGATTGAGCGCCTGCTTGCCATTTATCCGCTGCAGTGGTTTAACTATTCAAACATTTGGATTTGTACGTAAAGACACAAAGACACAAAGAAAGAACAAAGCCCCCTTGCCCCCTAAAGGGGGAACTACAGACTCTGCAGGAACTCCCCCTTAGGGGGTTGGGGGTCTCCCCACTAACGTCATTGCATACCATTAAATAAATAAAGTTTCCCACCCGTAATGAGCCACAGAAAGCATTGCCCTGAAAGGGCTTTCAGACCACAGGCAGGGGTGAAAGCCCTGCAAAAGATGACAGTTGCATTAGCCCTGAAAGGGCGACAGAATGCTCTTCCACCCCTTCGGGGTTTGTGTTGGTCACCCTTTTTGCAGGGGTTTTCACCCCTGCCTATAGTCTTATCAGGCCTTCGGCCTTAAAAGTAGTAAAGTTCAGTTAAATAAATATGGAATTGTTTCCCGACTTGAAAAAAAGATACACCGAGGAACACTTGTCGGCCCGTGAAGCCCAGCGCTTGGCAGAGTTCATTGCATGGGGGCCGATGGTGTTCCAGGTTTCGAGACTGATGGTGAAGACCGGGATATTGGAAATGATACGCAATTCGTCGGAGGGCATTACCCTTGAGGAGATTATAGAGCATAGCGGTCTGACTGACTATGCAGTGAAGTGCCTGATGGAGGCCTCGTTAGCCATAGGCACCATATTGGTAGACGCCGACACCGACCGCTTCACCATTTCTAAGACAGGCTGGTTCCTTCTGAACGACCCGGCAACACGCGTGAACCTCAACTTCAACCACGATGTAAACTACATTGGCATGTTCAAGCTCGAAGAGTCGCTATCCAGCGGCAAGCCTGAGGGGCTGAGGCATTTCGGCGAATGGCCGACGATATATGAGGGACTGTCGTCGCTGCCGGCCGACGTGCAGAAGAGCTGGTTTGACTTCGACCATTTCTACAGCGACTCGTCGTTCGACGAGGCACTGAGGATTATATTCGACGAGCACAAGGTGAAGTCGCTCTATGACGTAGGCGGAAATACCGGAAAGTGGGCACTACGCTGCGTTGACTACTCCCCCGAAGTGCGTGTCACCATCCTCGACCTGCCGCAGCAGATACAGATGATGCTTGACAACACCAAGGGTAAGAAGGGAGCTGAACGCATAAGCGGTTACGGCATTAACCTGCTCGACGAGAACAGCTCTTTTCCGGAATACGACGGCGAGCTCGATGCCATCTGGATGAGCCAGTTCCTCGACTGTTTCAGCATGGACGAGATTACCAGCATTCTGCTTCGGGCAAGAAAGGCAATGACTTCGCGCACGCGCATATATATTATGGAGACGCTATGGGACCGCCAGCGCTTCGAGCCGGCAGCGTTCTGCATGACCATGACCTCGCTGTACTTCACGGCAATGGCCAACGGCAACTCCAAGATGTATAACACCCGCGACATGGAGCTTTGCATAAAAGCCGCAGGATTAGAGATAGAGCACATTTACGACTACTTGGGGCAGGGGCACTCCATCCTGGTTGTAAAAAAGGCAGAATAAGGTCAAAGACCTAACAAAAGAACATGGCGGAGGCAAGACAGTGGGGCGGAACTACGTTTGGCAACGAGCTTATGCACCGTTGGCTGATAAAACTGCTGCGTGTGGTAGACACGCGCCTCATCTATCTTTTCACCTACGTCTTCATTGTCCCGCCGACTCTGTTCTCGCCTGGTTTCGGCCATGCCTACCGTTTCTTCCGCGAGCGCTTTGGCTACTCCAAGCTTCATTCGCTGACTATGGCCTTCAAAAACCACTGCATGTTCTCGCAAGTGGTGATAGACAGGTTCGCGATGTACGCCGGCCGCAAGTTCAAGATTGAGTTTGAGGGCTACGACCACTTCCTTGACTTAACCTCCAAGCCCGACGGCTTCGTGCAGCTAAGCTCGCACGTGGGCAACTATGAGATTGCCGGCTACTCGCTCGTGGCTGAAGCAAAACGCTTCAACGCATTGGTGTTTTTTGGTGAAAAACAGGAGGTTATGGACAACCGTACAAAACTCTTCACCCACACCAACATACACATGATACCTATAAAGTCGGATATGAGCCACCTCTTCGAGATAAACAACGCCCTGTCCAACGGTGAGACTGTGAGCATACCTGCCGACCGCATCTGGGGGTCGCAGAAGTATGTTGTGAAAAATGTGCTCGGACGGGATGCCTACCTGCCAAAGGGGCCTTTCCAGGTGGTGGCCATGCGCGGCGTAGACGTGCTTGCCGTACACGTGGTGAAGACCGCCTCAAAGCGATATAAGATTATTGTCAAGCCGCTACCCTACGACAAGGAGGCTCCGCGCAAACAGCAAATCGACGAGATAGCACAGCGCTATGTGGACGAGCTGGAGCGCATAGTGCGGCTCTATCCCACGCAGTGGTACAACTATTTCGACTTCTGGGCCCAGCACCGCGACGAGAAGGAACAGGACGGCAATTAAACAGCATGGCATAGTGACAACAACAGAATTGCAAAACACACCGGTTACCAAGTTCATACCACAGCGCCCACCATTCGTGATGGTGGACAGGGTGACAAGCTGCGACGATGTAGACACCACCATAGAGTTTACCATTCGTCAAGACAACATATTCCTTGACAATGCGAAACTGTCGGCAGCCGGAATCATCGAGAACATGGCGCAATCGTGCGCCGCACGCATGGGCTGCATGAACATGCTCAGAAACGAGCCGGTGAAGATTGGGTATATAGGTGACATACGAGGTCTGGAAATCATGCACCAGCCACGGTTGGGCGATGTGGTGACCACTCTGGTGCACATTGAAGAAGAAGTATTCCATCTTACATTGGCAAGCGTGAGCAGCATGGTGGGCGACAAGACCATAGCCAGTGCCCGGGTCAAGATAGCCCTGACAACCATTGAAGCCGAACAACAATAACAGCCGCCAGACTATGATTATACGCCTGTCAGACAATGTCATCACCCCGCTCGGCAATACCACCGGCGAGAACTATTCGGCAGTGAAGGCCGGACAGTCGGCCCTGAGCAGGCACGAGCAGCTCTGGGGCATACCCGAGCCTTTTGTGGCCTCGCTCTTCACCGAAAAGCAGACATTGGCCCTGGCCATAGAGGGTTTCACGCGCTTTGAGTCGTTAGCCATACGCTCTGCATCCAAGGCCATCGCCGACTCAGACATCGATCCTGCATCGAAACGCACACTCTTCATTCTCAGCACTACCAAGGCCAACATAGAACTCTTGGCTCCCGACACTGCCGAGGCCGAGGCCGTGACACCATCAGTGGCAGCCAAGCGCATAGCCGCCTATTTAGGCATAACTACAGAGCCAGTGGTTGTGTGCAACGCATGCATCTCGGGTGTTGCTGCCATTGTGCTCGCGTTGCGTCTGCTCGATGCCAACATCTACGACAAGGCCATAATCTGCGGTGCCGACGTGCAGAACAAGTTTACTGTTAGCGGATTCCAGTCGCTTCATGCCATGAGCGATAACGAATGCAGGCCATTCGACATAGAGCGCTTAGGGCTTAATTTGGGTGAGGCGGCCGCAACGCTGGTGGTTGGGAGGCATGATGGCACCGACGAGACATCCAACAAGTGGGCCATTGAGCGCGGGGCAATAAGAAACGATGCTTTCCACATCAGCTCACCTTCGAAAAACGGCGACGGCGCACGTTTAGCCTTAGAGGCCGTGACGGACAATATTGACACTACAGAGCTGGCACTCATCAATGCCCACGGCACTGCCACTCTGTTCAACGACCAGATGGAGTCGGTGGCCATCGAGGGTGCCGGACTGTCAGCCATTCCAGTGAATGGTCTCAAGGGCTACTTCGGCCATACCCTTGGAGCTGCGGGACTGCTTGAGACCATACTCACCATGGCTGCCATTGACGACCACACCATCTTGGCCACAAGAGGCTTTGACGAAAGTGGCGTGTCGGGGCACATCAGCATATCTCCAGAGAACCAGGCCACAGAGAAGACGGCCTTCATAAAGATGATTTCCGGCTTCGGTGGCTGCAACGGCGCTATACTGGCTAAGAGAGGGGAAACTGGAGGAGCTGGGGCTTCCGCGGAAAGTCGTTTCCTAAGCGCCAAGAGGCTCCAGCCTCTCCGTAAGCTCCACTCCGTGAGACTCACTCCCCATTCCCTTTGCATCGACGGGCGAGACATTCCGCAGACAGAATGTGGCGGAGCACTGCTGACAAGCCTCTACAAGAGCCGCGTGGCAGACTACCCGAAGTTCTACAAGATGGACGGCCTGTGCCGCTTAGGCTTCGTGGCCACGGAACTGCTGTTGCAGCAGGAGCAGCGCCAGCGGTTCGTGCCTACTTCCGACCGCTCCGTGATACTTATGAACCACTCTTCGTCAGTATTCGCCGACAGGAAGTACCTGCAATCGATAGCCTCCGCCGACGACTATTTCCCCAGTCCCTCGGTGTTTGTCTATACGCTGCCCAACATTGTGACGGGAGAGATAGCCATGCGCAACTCATACCATGGAGAAACGTCGTTCTACATTGTGGCAAGCCGCAACGACATCTTGGCCGCCAACATAGTCAGTGCCTCACTGGCCGACGCATCTGCCAATAGTGCAGTTGCAGGTTGGATAGACTATTACGACGACAGCCACTTTGAGGCCGACATATACATAGCAGAAATTGCGTTAGTTACTTAACATATAATAGACAATGGAAGAATTAATTGAAGAACTGAAGAAAGAGATTATCGAGGCACTGAACCTTGAAGACATTACGCCCGCCGACATCGACGCCGACGCCCCGCTTTTCGGCAGCGGCCTTGGCCTCGACTCCATCGACGCCCTTGAGCTGATAGTGCTAATAGAGAAAAAGTACGGCATAAAGCTTAAAGACGCATCAAAGGGCAAGGAGGTTTTCAAGTCGGTCAGCGTGATGGCGAAGTTCATTGCCGAAAACCGCGTAAAGTAAATGCCGATGTCTGAGTCACTCTTCATAACCGGAGCTGGAGTAGTGTCGGCCATAGGTGTGGGCAAGGCAGAGACCCTTGCGTCACTCATTAGCGGCAAAACAGGCATAGGGCGGATGAAGTATCTTCATTCCGTTCACGACGACCTTCCCGTGGGCGAGGTGAAGCTTGACAATACCGAGATGGCCCGCATGCTTGGAACAGAGCCTTCGGAGGGCTTGTCGCGCACCGTGCTGTTAGGCCGCCTGGCTTTGCGCGAAGCCCTTGGTCAGGCAGGTCTCACTGCTGCTGACATAGCAGTCGCCCCATTCATCTCGGCCACCACCGTTGGCGGCATGGACCGCCGTGAGCTGTTCTATGCCGGCGAAAGAGACTGCGACAGGAAGCATGCCCTGATAGCCGTCCACAACTGCGCAGACAGTAGCATCCAGACAGCAGAGCCCTTTGGCCGCTTTGCATCTATTACCACTGTGTCTACGGCCTGTTCGTCGGCCACCAATGCCATTATCACTGGTGCCAACATGCTGCGATGCGGCAAGGCCGACGTGGTAGTAGCTGGCGGTTCGGAGAGCCTGTCGCTGTTCCACCTTAACGGCTTCAACACACTGATGATTCTCGACCATGAGCAGTGCCGCCCGTTCGACCGCGACCGTGCCGGCCTTAACCTCGGAGAGGGAGCCGCATATATCGTCATTGAGACCGAAGCCTCTGTGGCCCGGCGTGGCGTGAAGCCCCTCTGTCGCCTCAGCGGCTATGGCAATGCCTGCGATGCCTTCCACCAGACAGCCTCTTCTGCCGACGGCGAAGGAGCCTTCCTTGCCATGCAGGAGGCTCTGCACACTGCCGGCATCAAGGCTGAAGACATTGACTATGTGAATGCCCACGGTACAGGCACGCCCAACAATGACGAGAGCGAAAGCCGTGCCCTCTGCCGAATCTTCGGAAGCAAGATGCCGCCGGTTTCGTCGACAAAGTCTTTCACCGGACACGCCACCAGTGCTTCGGGAAGCATAGAGGCGGTGTTCTGCATGCTGGCCATGGAACACCAGTTCTTGCTGCCTAACATAAACTGGAAAACGCCTATGGACGAGGGGATAGTGCCTGTCACAGACACATGCCCGAAGAGGGAGATACGCAACGTGCTGAGCAACGCCTTCGGCTTTGGCGGCAACGACTCGTCGATGATTCTTTCCAAAACATGACCCACCGACATGAAAAGAAAAGCATACATACAAGCCGCTATGCAGGTTTCCATGCAGCAGCCGCTCTCGGAGCAGTGGATGGAAGAGCCTGTCGTAGGCAGTGAGCCGTTCGTGCGGGCCGTGAACCCCACATTCCGCGACTTCCTGCCTGCCAATGAAGCCCGACGCATGGGCAACCTCATGAAGCGGGCACTGGTAACGGCCCTCAAAGTGCTTGCTGACACCGGCATAGAACATCCCGATGCCATCATCACGGGCACAAGCCTCGGATGTATGGAGTCTACAGAGAAATTCCTTGGTGCACTCGTGGAGAATGGCGAGCAGACACTTAGCCCCACCTTCTTCATGCAGTCTACACATAACACCGTCGGCTCTGCCTTGGGCATACACACCAAGAGCCACGGATACAACACCACCTACTCGCACGGAACCATGAGCTTTGAAATGGCTCTCCAAGACTGTTTGATGCAGATGCAGTTAGGCAAGATAACTACGGCCTTGGTGGGTGGCCACGACGAGATGATGGATTCATACTTCGACCTGTTGCGCAAGGCCGGCCATGTGGGCTTGGAAGGCATGGTTCCGTGTGGCGAGGTGGCCGTGTCGATGATGGTGAGCACCAACGACAGTGCTGACAGGCTCTGTGAGATTGCCGGAATGTGCATCTTCAACAGCCAGTCGGCCGACGACATAAAGGTTCGCATAGAGTCCATGCTCTCCGAGGCCTCGATGACGGCTGCCGACATAAGTGCAGTGATGACCGGCGTCAACGGCAATGCTGCCAACGACAGCTTTTACACCGCTATGGTTGAGACCGCCATTCCCGGCGTTCCCCATCTTCGCTACAAGCACCTCTTTGGCGAGAACTTCACTGCCTCGGCCTTTGGCGTGTATGCTGCCGCCCACTGCCTGAAGCGCGGCTACGTACCGCCGTTCATGTATTGCGGCGACAGGCCTCTTACGATGGAGGCACCGCAGGGCATACTCCTCTGCAACCATGCCGCCGACGGAGAAACATCACTGATAATCCTTAAATAGAAACAACCATGTTATTCAAGCTTATACCAATAATGTTATTGCAAAATTCCTTGCTTTCCGGAGGCCAGATTCTGATGAAGATGGGCCTTACCCAGGCAGGCGACTTTTCGTTCACTCTCTCCTACTTTATGCGGCTGCTTACAAACATTCCGTTCATACTGTGCGGAGTGCTCTTCACCGCGAGTTCCATACTCTGGATGTACACCATCAAGGTGTTTCCGCTTAGCGTCTGCTACCCCTTGTTAAGTCTGAGCTATGTAATAGCAATGCTTGGTGCCATTTTCATTTTCCATGAGCAAGTGCCTCCCATCCGCTGGATAGGTGTGGCGCTGATAATGCTGGGGTGTGTGTTAGTAACAAAGTAACCTGTTATGAAGAGTATTATAATAGTTTTGATGATGGCTGCCATGCCTTTGATGGCTGCCAGCCAGACAAGGCTTTCTGCCGAACAGCAGAAGCAGCTGATAGACAAGATAGACAAGGCGGCAACAACCATGACCGCCATGCAGTGCGACTTCACCCAAACCAAGAGCATGAAGCTGCTGAGCAAGGAGATGCAGTCGAAGGGCATAATGCTCTTCAAGCGGCCTGACAGGCTGCGCTGGCAGTACACCGCCCCATACGACTACACGTTCATACTCAACGGCAACAAGATAAGCATCAATTCGGCCAAGTCGAAAAAGAGCATCGACGCGAACAAGAACAAGATGTTCCGCTACATAACCACCATCATACTCAACAGCATTACCGGCGGGGGGCTGAAGAGTGCTGCCGACTTCCGCGTGGAGGCCTACAAGGCGGGCGACAGCTATTTTGCCCGGCTCTATCCCAAGAAGAAGGAGCTGAAGCAGATTTACGACAACATAGAAATACACTTCAACCCACAGCTCACTATGGTGAGCATGGTGAAGATGAAGGAGAAAACGGGCGACATGACTGTTGTCAAGCTAATAAACGTAAAGACCAACGTTGCTGTCGATGAGAAGATGTTTGCTGCTGATTAGCCTCATGTCTGCCTTGATGTGGCTCTCGCCATGCCGGGCCGACAACTCCGTAAGCCGTGAATACAACCTGCTGATGCAGGTGCGCGGCAATGACATCACGGCCATCTGCATGATGGACACATCGGCCGACGACACCACCGTAGGCACTGTGGTCAACGAGTTCGGGGTGAAGGCGTTCGACTTCCGTTTCTCCAATGGCAAGGCCGTCGTGTTCAATGTGATAGGGCCGCTCAACAAATGGTTTATAAGGCGAGTGCTCCGCCGCGACTTCACCTTCATCTTGAAGCACATCTTCAGCGGCAAGGATGCCATGGAGAAGAAGCGCAGCATCACCTTCCTGCCATCGGGCGACATAAAAATGAGCAACTGCCGCCATAAGATTTACTACACGTTCACCCCAACATCAGACAACCAACGCCTGTCAAGTGAAACTGATAGATAACTTCTTCGAGATAGTCTCTGCAGAGACCACTGCCGACGAATACCGTTGTAGGGTGCGGATGAATGCCGCCCACTACCTCTACGGTGTGCACTTTCCTGGCAATCCTGTCACGCCTGGAGTTTGTCTCGTGCAGATGGCGACAGAGATTCTGGGCAAGAAATACGGCAAGGAGTTGCAGCTCTTCCGTTCTCGCAGCATCAAGTTCAAGCACCCCCTGTTGCCCGGCGACGAGCCTACGTTTGTCTTCACCAAGGTGAAGACCGCTGACGACACCATGAGCGCAAACGTGGACATTGTGTGTGGACAGACACAGTTTGCCACCATGTCATTGCAATGCAAGGCCGCTGAGCAGAGAAGGCTCTGCACAATCATTCCCACCTACAACAACGCAGCCACCCTGGCCCAAGTAGTGGAGTCGGTACGGAACTATTGCAGCGATGTCATAGTGGTCAACGACGGCAGTACCGACGCCACCGCCAACGTGCTTGCCTCGCTTTCCGACAAAGTAACTATTGTAGCCTACGAGCGCAACCGCGGAAAGGGGCACGCCCTGGTGGCAGGCTTCAGGAAGGCCTTGGAGATGGGCTTTACTCACGCCATTACCATCGATGCCGACGGCCAACACTTTGCCGACGACATACTGAGCCTTACAGATGCACTCTCTACGTGTGGCAACGGCATTATAGTAGGCGCGCGAAATCTGACTGAGGAGAACATGCCGCGGCAGAACACATTTGCCAATAAGTTCTCAAACTTCTGGTTTCGCCTGCAAACCGGGGTCAACCTTCCTGACACCCAGAGTGGCTACCGCCTTTACACGCTGTCGGCCCTGCACGGGCTGAGTCTCATAACTTCGCGCTACGAGGCCGAACTTGAGTTGCTCGTATATGCCGCCTGGGCAGGCGTCAGCATCGCCTGGGTGCCAGTCAAGGTCTACTATCCGCCTGCGGATGAGCGCGTCAGCCACTTCCGCCCTGTCTACGACTTCGTGCGCATAAGCATACTCAACACGGTGTTCTGCGCAGCAGCCCTTGTCTATGGCTATCCCCGCCGACTTCTGGGCAAGATGTTTCATTCCGCCTGACAACTCACCTATCACCTCAATGCTTTATATCATCCGTCAGACAGCATACACCCTGTTCTCCTTTTGCGCCTTCCTCGCCATGGCAGTGGAGCTTACCGTCAGAGGATTCTTCCTCATCACCATAGGCGGTGCTACAGATGAACACAAGCTTCGCTACCACAGGCTGTTGCAGCGCCGCTCCCGCTTTGCCATCAGCCATGTTCCTGGCACCACATTCTCGTACAGCAATCCAAGCGGCGAGACTTTCGAGAAGCCGTCAGTAATTATAAGCAACCACCAGTCGCACCTCGACCTGATGGGCATAATGATGCTTACACCCCGCATGATTATTCTCACCAAGTCATGGGTATGGCACAATCCCTTCTACGGTGCCGTCATACGCTATGCCGACTTCTTCCCTGTCAGCGACACAGAACAGATGACTGCCAAGCTGCGTGGGATGGTGGCCAAGGGCTATTCGGTAATGATATTCCCCGAGGGCACACGCTCTGCCGACAGCCGCGTGCAACGTTTCTACCGCGGGGCCATGTACCTGGCCGAGCAATTAAGTCTCGACGTGGTTCCAGTATACATCAGTGGTTTTGGAACCGTGCTGCCAAAGCCGTCGTACCACCTTCATCCAGGACACATGTCGGTGGAGGTGATGCCGAGAATAAAGCGCGGCGAAGAGCCGCTGGCCTCAGGCTATCAAGAGGCCACACGAGCCATGCATCGCCGTTATGTAGCCAAACAGCAGCAAGACAGCAACTCACAATGAAAGTAGCAGTATTCTACTATACACAGAGCGGCCAGGCGCTCTCCGCCGCACACCACATCTTTTCTCCCCTCCCCTCGAGGGGAGGGGCAGGGGTGGGGTCCCCCAACCCCCTTGTTGTCTACAAGCCCATCGTTCCTAAGCAGCAGTATCCCTTCCCGTGGTCCACTGCCGAATTCTTCGACACCTTTCCCGAGACACGTCTCGGCCTTCCCCCGTCTGGCATTGAGCCAATTGACTTCTCTGACATACAGGATGCCGACCTTGTCGCCATCGTGGGGCAGTCGTGGTTCCTGTCGCCGTCGCTGCCCCTGCAGTCGTTCCTCACCGACAGCGAGGCCACCCGCTATCTCAACGGCCGTAATGTGGTCTTCGTCAATGTGTGTCGCAACATGTGGCTTATGACCATCCGTAGTGTCAAGACCTCTCTCCACAATGCAGGTGCGCGACTTGTGGGGCATATAGTGCTGCAAGACGAGGCTCCCAACCTTGTCAGCGCTCTCACCATCGTGCGCTGGCTAATCCAAGGAAAGAAGAGTGCCTCGCGGCTCTTGCCAGCCGCCGGAGTCTCCGACAGCCACATTGTCACCTCCGCCCGCTTCGGTGCCATCATCCGCTCCGCAGTTGCCTATGGGCAGCTGTCAGCCCTCCAGTCTAAGCTGCTTGATGCAGGTGCCATCAACTACAAGCCTTCCATACTTTTTCTTGAGAAGGCCGGTCATCGCATGTTTGGCCTTTGGGCAAAGTTTATCCGGCGCAAGGGCGGTTTCAGGAATCCCCATCGCCTGCGTCGCGTTTACCTTTTCTATTACTACCTCCTCGTAGTGCTATTCGTAGTCTCCCCCTTCGCTCAGCTTTTCTTCTTCCTAACCTATCCTCTGCAAAGGGTAGGAAGACATCGGCTTGAGGACTGCGGAGTATTATTATGATATAATAGTGTATAAAGATGAGACAAACTATAATTGCCTTGGCCGTTTCGGCTCTTTGCGCCGTGGGCGTAAAGGTGAATGCAGCAGACAGGCACGTGAATGAGGACTGCGAGACGCAACGCCTGTACCTCAGTGGCACCGGCTGCGACGACATGGCAGAATGGGACTTCCTGTGTACCGACGGTCGGAACAGCGGGAAGTGGACCAAGATTGGCGTCCCCTCTTGCTGGGAGCTGCAGGGCTTCGGCACCTATCAGTACGGCATGCGCTTCTACGGCAAGGCCACGCCGGAGGGCATTGCCGACGAGAAGGGCTTGTACAAGACTGAGTTTACACTGCCACAGCAATGGGAGGGTCGGCAGATACTGCTGGTGTTCGAGGCAGTCTTTACGGACATGCGTGCCACCATCAATGGGCGCAAGGCGGGTAATGGCCTGTATTGTGGCGGATTCACTCGTCATACCATCGACATCAGCGACCGCGTGTTTTTCGGAAGTAAGAAGAACCGGTTAGAGGTGGAGGTGGCCAAGGAGAGCAGCAATCCGCAGGTCAACCTCGCCGAGCGGAGGGCCGACTACTGGAACTTCGGCGGCATCTGGAGGCCGGTGTTCATCGTCAGCAAACCTGCACGAAACATACAACGAGTGGCCATTGATGCGAAGGCCGACGGACGATTCGTGGCCGACGTCTACCTGAACCGCGCCATCAATGGCTGTTCCGTAAGTGTCGATGTCATCGACACCAATGGCAAGAAGGTGGCACAAAGCCCCTCGTTTACCATTGCCAGCGATCAGGGCAAGGCCGATTTCATCGTCAACAATCCCAAACTTTGGAATGCCGAGCAGCCCAATCTCTACACGGCCGTTTTCACCCTCAAGGATACTAATGGCAAGACCCTCCATGTGGAGCGTCAGAAGTTTGGCTTCCGCACCATCGAATATCGTCATCAGTATGCTGGCGACCAGGATGATGGCGTATTCATTAACGGTCAGAAGGTTATCTTCAAGGGCGTGAACCGTCACTCGTTCCGCCCCGAGAGTGGTCGCACGTTGTCGAAGGCCAAGAACATTGACGACGTGAAGCTCATCAAGTCGATGAACATGAACGCCGTGCGCCTCTCCCACTACCCCGCCGACCCGGAGTTCCTTGATGCCTGCGACTCCTTGGGGCTCTATGTGGAATGTGAGCTGCCGGGCTGGCACTGGGCGCACGAGAGTGTTGTAGGTTCGCAGATTGTAGAGGAGATGGTGACGCGCGATGTCAATCACCCTTCGATAATCTTCTGGAGCAACGGCAACGAGGGCGGTTTCAACTACGAGCTGGAGCCAGTATTCACTAAGCTCGACCCTCAGCAGCGCGTGGTGCTCTACCCCTGGGCCAACCGCAACGGCTTTGAGACAAAGCACTACCGTTCATGGGGCGAGACAGCCGAATATATGCGCCAGAAGGAGATATTCATGCCCACCGAGTTCCTGCACGGTCTCTACGACGGCGGACACGGTGCAGGCCTGAAGGACTACTGGGAGCTGATGATGTCTAACCCCCGTTGTGCCGGCGGATTCCTCTGGGACCTGATGGACCAGGCCGTAGTCCGTACCGACCAGAATGGCATACTCGACCCTGTGGGCAACTTCGGCTCCGACGGCATAGTAGGACCTCATGCGGAAAAGGAAGGCAGCTACTATACTATTAAAGAGGTGTGGAGTCCTGTGCAGGCTACGGTCGACAACGGTCAGCTTACCTTGCACAACTGCTACAACTTTACCAACCTGAAGGACTGCAAGCTGACCTACAAGTATATAGACATGCCTGCCTACGGGCAGTCGTCGGTGAAGCTCCTGAGCCAGGGTGTGCTCAACGTAGGTAGCGTAGAGCCTTTCGCCTCGACAACCGTCAGCCTGCCTAAGGGCAGCGGGCAGGTGCTGCAGCTGACGGCCACCGACCCTAAGGGGGAGGAGGTCTATACATGGAACTTCAAGTCAGCGACCATCAGCACTGCCGTCGGAGCAGGCATCGACTGCACACGGACGGAGACCGCCGACGAACTCAGGGTGAGCGCAGCCGGCAAGACCTATACTTTCTCAAAGAAGGACGGACGGCTCTGCCACGTATCGGTAGGCAACAAGACCCTCTCGTTTGGCAATGGCCCCCGCTTCGTGGCCGCCAAGCGCAGCGACCGCTCACAGGACGGATTCTATAACCACGATGACAAGCAGGCTTTTGACAAGAAAACCCAGTACACCGAATATGCCGACCTGGGCACCTTCAGCGGCTTCGAACTCAGCGGCGGCGTGCTCACCGTCAGTTACCAGCATGGTTCGCTCAACACCGTCAGGTGGGCATTCTCCAACCAAGGCGACGTCAGCGTGGAGGCCGACTACACGTTCAATGGCGTGGTCGACCTGTTAGGCATCTGCTTCGACTACCCCGAGCAGCAGGTGAAGAGCAAGCAGTGGGTGGGGCGTGGCCCCTACCGCGTATGGCAGAACCGCCAGGAAGGTCCACAGTACGGCTACTGGCAGACCGACTATAACGACCCCGTTCCGGGCGAGAGCTGGGAATACCCTGAATTCAAGGGTTACTTCGCCGGCGTGGACTGGATGCAGCTGACCACCACCGAGGGTCGCATCGGCATAATGGCACCCTCCCACTATGTCGGCATCTATACCCCTCGCGACGGACGCGACCACCTGCTCTACGAGCTGCCCCAGACAGGCATCGCCGTGCTGAAGGCCATACCCGCCGTGCGCAACAAGGTGAACACCACCGACCTCAACGGCCCCTCGGCGCAGCCCTATTGGAGCAAGGGCAAGGGTCGCATCAATGCCATCCTACGTTTTGACTAAAAAGCCCACCCCAACCACTCCCCTCATAGGGAGGGGAATTGCGAGAAACGGATGAACCAATGATACTAAAGAAAAACGTCATCAGTTTCCTGCTTTTGTTAAGCGCCCCCCTCTACGGTAATGGGCAGGAGAATGCTCCCTGGACCTTCTGGTACTGGATGTACGGGGCTGTCTCGGAGGCTGGCATCAAGGCCGATCTTCAGGCCATGAAGGATGTAGGGTTAGGCGGTTGTTACCTTATGCCTATCCGTGGGACCGTAGAGCACCCTGAGTATGATGGCAAGGCTGATGCTTTAAGCCCTAACTTCTGGCGGATGGTGGATTGCGCTTTTGCCCAGGCCGACAGCCTCGGCTTGGGCATCGGCATACACGTGTGCGACGGCTTTGCCTTGGCGGGCGGGCCTTGGATTACGCCCGAAGAGTCGATGCAGAAGATAGTATTCTGCGACACGGTGGTCAGCGGCGGCAACCATAGTTTCCTGATGCCCAAGCCCCTACACTATCAGGAATACTACGAGGACATAGCTGTCTACGCAATACCTGTCCGGGGCGAGAAGTCGGAGGCAAGAGGCAAGAGAATAGCAACATCGCCTGAAGTGACATTGAACGACAAGGGCGTTTACTGTGCAGACAAGCCCTGCTGGATTCAGTATGAGTTTGACGAGCCGACATTGGTGCGCAACGTTGAGATTGAACCCTCGGGCACTAACATCCAGTGCCAGCGGTTGCTGGTGAAGGCCTCCAACGACGGTGAAAGCTTCTTGCCAGTCAAACAGCTCACTCCCCCTCGTCAGGGTTGGCAGAACACGGGCTTTAACACCACCTTCGCCATTCCTCCCACAACCGCCAAATACTTCCGATTCGAATGGACGCCGGAGGGCACGGAGCCAGGGGCGGAAGACCTCGACGCAGCCAAATGGAAGCCCGTGCTCCGGCTGAAGAGCATCAAGTTTGGCTGTTGGCCGCTTATCGACAACTGGGAAGGCAAGGCCGGCTACGTCTGGCGCATAGCCCCTGACACACCTGAGACAGATCTGTCTGCCAAGGACTACCTCCGTCCACAGGATATCATCTGCACGAAAATGCAGGAGGGGCAGCTCAACATCGACCTGCCTGAGGGTAAGTGGCGCATTCTCCGCATGGGGCACACCTCGACAGGTCACACCAACGCCACTGCTGGAGGTGCCAAAGGCCTGGAGTGCGACAAGTTCTCGCGGCAGACCGTTGCCAAGCAGGTGGACAACTGGTTCGGACTGTTTATGAAGCGCCCTCATCATCAAGTCATCCGCTATCTGCACGTAGACTCATGGGAATGTGGTTCACAGAACTGGAGCAAGAACTTTGCCCGGGAGTTTGAGCGTCGCAGAGGCTATGACCTTCTTCCCCTGCTGCCCGTCTATGCCGGCGTGCCCATGGTGGGAGGCGAGGATGTGTTGCGCGACATCCGCAACACCATCAACGAACTCATCAACGAGGTGTTCTTCGCCACCGTGGCCCAGAAAGCCAGGAAGTACGGAGTGCTGTTGTCGTCGGAAAGCGTGGCTCCCACGATGGTCAGCGACGGCATGGAGCATTACAAATATGTGGATGTGCCCATGGGCGAGTTTTGGCTTAACTCGCCCACCCACGACAAGCCCAACGACATGCTCGACGCCATCAGCGGTGCCCACGTCTATGGCAAGAACATTGTTCAGGCCGAAGGGTTCACCGAGGTTCGCGGAGTGTGGGACGAGACGCCCGCAAGTATCAAGGCACTCTTGGACCGCAACTTCGCCTTGGGCATGAACCGACTCTTCTTCCATGTGAACACCCATAATCCGTGGCTCGACCGCAAGCCCGGCATGACTCTCGACGGCATCGGACTCTTCTTCCAGCGCGACCAGACGTGGTTTGCCGAGGCCAAACCCTTCGCAGACTACATCACCCGCTGCCAGACGTTCCTGCAAAAGGGAAAGCCAGTGGTTGACATAGCCGTGTATACAGGCGATGAAGTTCCTTCACGGGCTTTCACTCCCGACCGTCTGGTGCCGATGCTTCCCGGACTGTTTGGTCCTGGGCGTATAGCCTCCGAACACGAGCGTCTCGCGAACCATGGTTTACCCATGACTGAATCGCCCGTAGGAGTGAAGCACTCCGCCGGCATCCTCGACCTCAAGGACTGGGTCAACCCACTGCACGGCTATCAGTATGACTCGATGAACAAAGACGGACTGTCGCGATGGCTCTCCAAACTCTTTGACCCTACCGACTATGACATGCCAAACTACCGGGTGCTGGTGGTGCCCAAAGGCGTAAGGGTGGCTCGAGAAACACAGGCGAAGATTGACTCTCTGAAGCAATATGGAATCACCGTCATTACCTCGCCCTACAAGGAACAAGCGTTACCCGGATTGCCTCCTGATGCCATCCTGCCAGAAGGCATAGCCTACACACATCGGAAGTACGGCAAGTCTCATTGCTATTTCCTGAGCAACCAGACCGACTCCACGTTAACATTCCTGGCCAAGTTCCGTATCGGCAGCAAAGTGACGGAGCTGATTAACCCGCTGACGGGAGAGCCGATGGTTTTCGAAGAGCGGCGTGAAGGCAAGTACAGTTGCGTCAATATCACGCTCCTGAGGCATGGCTCTGTCTTCGCGATGGCCGGACTCCATATTCTTGATGCCTGGCCGGAGCCTCAGGACATGCCACACACAAGACCCCTTGGAGAGGCGCCAATGTGGGACGTGACATTCCGCGAGAGCGGTGAACAGGTAAAGACGCAACGGCTCTTCGACTGGAGTCAGAGCAACAACGAACGCATTCGGTACTTCAGCGGACATGCACGCTACAAGACCACCTTCACCATGAAGAAGCAAGAGCTGCAACACGCCACATGGTGGCTCCGTCTGCCGGAAGTGAGGGATGTGGCACACGTGTGGCTCAATGGCATTGACTTAGGCACCGTATGGACAGAACCCTATCAAGTGAAGCTCGGCAAGCACCTCAGGAAAGGCAAGAACACGCTGGAGATAGAGGTGGTCAACACATGGCACAATGCCTTGCGGGGAGCGGACATGGGCAAGCCTCCTTACGAGGGTATCTGGACCAACGCCAAGTACCGCACAAAGGGCGATGGCCTATTACCAGCAGGTCTCTTACAAATGCCACTGCTGGTCAGGCAAGCACACTCTGGCTTCAGAGCGGCTTTCGACGATTAGGAAACAAAACAAACGAGTAAGATGAGGAAAATACTGACTTGGCTAATAGCCGCTACCATTACGGCATCGGCACAGGCAACAGTTAAACTGCCGCAGTTCTTCTCTGACAACATGGTGCTGCAACAGCAAACGGAGTGCAGCATCTGGGGATGGACGGAAGCCGGCAAGAAGGTTGCCGTCGCCACGTCGTGGAACAAGAAGTCCTACACCGTCACGGCTGACAAAAAAGGCAGTTTCGCGGTGAAGGTGAAGACACCCGAGGCTGGCGGTCCCTACACCGTTACCTTCAACGACGGCGACACCCTGCAGCTCAGCAATGTGATGGTTGGCGAGGTGTGGATATGCTCTGGGCAGTCGAACATGGAGATGCTGATGAAGGGTTACAAGGCACAGCCCGTTGAGGGAGCCGTAGAGGAATTGCTCGCCTGCCACGATAATGAACTGCGACTGTTCTATGGCAAGCGGTTGGCTTCATTGGAGCCACAGAAAGACCTTGCCGGTTACTGGCAGGAGGCCAATACAGCCAGCGTCCGCGAGTTCTCGGCCACTGCCTATTTCTTCGGAAAGACCCTGAGGCAAGTCCTCGGCGTTCCTGTGGGATTGATCTGCACGGCCTTCGGTGGTTCTGCCTGCGAAGCCTGGATGAAGGCCGACTGGCTGAAAGCCTTCCCCAAGGTGCAGCAGACGATTACGGAGGAAGACGTAAGGAAGCTGCAACAGCGTTGTCCTACGGCCCTCTACAACGGACAGCTCGCGCCGCTTATAGGCTACGGCATCCGAGGTGCCATCTGGTATCAGGGCGAGGACAATGTGCCCCGCTATGACTTCTATGCTCCTCTACTCTCACGTATGATACAGGGCTGGCGGACGGAGTGGCAGCAGGGCGACTTCCCCTTCTACTACTGTCAAATTGCGCCCTTCGACTATAGCGTCACCGACTGGGCGCTCCACAACAGCGCCCTGCTCCGCGAGCAGCAGGCAAAGGTAGAGACGATGGTCGGGAACTGCCGCATGGCCGTGCTCTTGGATACAGGTATCAGCGATGTCATTCATCCGCGCAAGAAGCGCCAAGCAGGCCAGCGCTTAGCACTCTTGGCACTAAGCAACACCTACGACGTAAAGGGCTTGCCCGACTTCGCCAAATATAAAGAGGTGGAGTTCAAGAACGATACGGCTGTCATCAGCTTCGACCGCTCTAAGGAGTGGGTATATTTCGAGAACGGTGCCACATCCACGAACTTCGAGGTGGCTGGCAGCGACAAAGTGTTCCATCCCGCCACTAAGGTTTGGGTGAACCGCAATCGTGTCTATGTCACCTGCGACGAGGTGAAGCAGCCTGCGGCTGTGCGCTATGCTTTCAAGGACTGGGTTGTCGGCGACCTGATGCACGATGGGTTGCCCGTCTCTTCCTTCCGTACCGACAATTGGTAAAACCATGATGAGAAATCTGCTCTGCGCCATCTGTCTGCTGAGTGCGTTCGCCACCGTGAATGCCGACTATGTGCCATGCGACTACGCCTGGACTTCACAAAGCCGGAACTCCAGCGAGTCTATGCCCTGCGGCGGTCACGACATAGGCATGAACGTATGGGTGGAACAGGGCGACGTGCTCTTCTATATTGCACAAAGCGGATGGTTCGACGAGAACAACACCCTGTTGAAGGCAGGCCGCTGGCGCCTCCATTTCAATGGCGATCCCTTCAGCGGCAACGACTTCGAACAGCGCCTCAGTCTCAACGAAGGCTGCATATATATAAAAGGTGGCGGCATGGAACTTCGCCTGTGGGCCGACGTTGATGAGCCTGTAGTGTTTGTGGCCATGACAGCGCAACATACTGAACGGGCAACGCTGAGCTATGAGAGCTGGCGCTACAAAGAACGCCCCGTGACGAAGGCCGAGTGCCAGCAATGCTCCTACAAATGGATCATCCCCAAAGACTGCGTAACCTATGCCGACAGCATCTACGCCAAGGACGACCGGCTGACCTTCAGCCACCAGAACCGCAGAGAAACTGTCTTCGACTTCACCGTCGAGCGCGAGCGCATGAGCAGCGTAAAAGACCAGCTCTACAACCCCATCGGCAACATGCTGATGCAGGGAGTGATGCAGGCCGATGGGTTCCGTTTCGTAGGAACCAGCCTCGGCACTTACGCCTCTACCGACTACAAGAGCTGGAACTTCCGTAACGACAACCTCGAAGAAAGCACCATCCGCATTGCCTTCGCCCCTCAGTGTACTGGGCGGTTTTCCCGCCCAGAGTCCCACTCACCACTCACCTCTCACCTCTCGAAAGCACGCAGCGCGCAATGGTGGCATAACTTCTGGCAGCGCAGCTGGATACAGGTGGACACTGACGACGAGGCCGCCAAGACCATGGTGCGCAACTACGAGCTGATGCGCTACATGCTGGGCTGCAACGCCTACGGCCAATGGCCCACGAAGTTCAATGGCGGACTATTTACCTTCGACCCCGTCTACGTCGACTCCACCGCCACCTTCACCCCAGACTACCGCAAGTGGGGCGGCGGCACCATGACAGCCCAGAACCAGCGGCTCGTCTATTGGCCCATGCTGAAGAGCGGCGACTTCGACATGCTCCGTCCACAGTTAGACACCTATCTGCGCATGCTGCCCAACGCCGAAGCATGGACGCGCCAACACTGGGGGCACCACGGCGCTTGCTTCAGCGAACAGATAGAGAACTTCGGACTGCCCAACCCTGCCGAGTATGGTAAGCACAACGACGGCGACGACTGGGGTGTGGAGAACAACCGATGGTTGGAGTACGAGTGGGACACTGTCCTGGAGTTCTGCCTGATGGCGCTTCAGGCTGGCTACAGCGAGGTCATACCGTTGACTAAGAGCTGCCTGCGCTTCTTCGAGGAGCATTACAAGGGCGACTCCCTGATGGTCATCTATCCGGGCTCTGGCTGCGAGACCTATAAGCTCGCCCGCAACCCATCCAGCACCATTGCAGCCCTCAAAGCCCTGTCGGCATACGCCACACACCCACAACTCATCCCCCCCATTCCCCTGCACGTCATCGACGGCGACACCTGCATAGCACCCGCCGAACACTGGGAACGCATACAGAACACCGAGACCCCGCAACTCTATCCCGTCTTCCCTTGGCGCATCTACGGCATGGGAAGACCCCACCTCGACATAGCCCGCAATACTTGGTTCAAGGACCAGCATGCCTTGCAGATGCGCAGCATAAAGGGCTGGAAGCAGGACAACATCTGGGCTGCATGCTTAGGTTTAACCGACGAAGCAAAGCATCTGAACACAAGTAAGTTAAGTAGCGGTCCCTATCGCTTCCCAGCCTTCTGGGACGCAGGCTTCGACTGGGCACCAGACCACAACCGCGGCGGTGCAGGCATGATTGGCCTGCAAGAGATGTTGTTGCAGGAAGACCTCGACCACAACCCCATACTCTTTCCCGCCTGGCCACGCCAATGGAACTGCCGCTTCCGACTCTACATCTCAGGCCAGCGCTGCATTGACGGGGAGATGAAGGACGGAAAAATCCGTGCTGTGCGGTTGAAAGACGCTGAAAGCGTCTACGCTCGGTAACCGCAGCGTCCGAATGCATAAAAGAAATGGATACTTTATAATAAAATGATTATCCGCTATCGTACCACCAAAGCCCCAAAGGGGCAACAGACCGCAGGCAGGGGTGCCGCTCCAGCTCCCCTGCCTGTGGTCTTATCAGCCCTTCGGGCTTTGGTGGTATCTTTGCGGATAATCATAAATAATAATATAATGTTACTTTTTTACCTACATTGCCTACACTATTATATAAGTCGCTGGTTTACAAGATGATAAACAGTGTAGGCAAAATGTAGGCAGTGTAGGCAAAATTTTTCGACCTGTGCGGTTGAAATGACGCTGAAAGCGTCTTCGCTCAGGACTCGAACTTGTTCGCTTGGCTTGTCCAAGAACCGCAGCGTCCGAAGGACCTGCGGAAGTAGGAACACTACG
>JAFSKJ010000071.1 GCA_017449025.1 Prevotella sp.
CCTGTACGGTTGCCACGATGTATGACCGCGAAGCGGTCGCCGCTCAGTAACCGGGTGGTGCGAAGCAGAGTGCAATCCGCGGCGTTCTTTTTTCCGCAGGTCCTTTGGACACTACGGTTACTGAGCGGCGACCCCTTTGGGGTCATTGGGATAATCATAAAAAATATTAATTTTTTTAATTGTCTATATGATTTTTTTGAAAAATAGGTTGACACGCTGACACAACGCCGATGTACAGGGCATTTGCAGCCTTTTTCAGGGGTGACACGGGTGACACAAGGCTGACACACTTGAAGGACGGTGAGAGGGCTTTTCCCGTTAGGCAGAGCACGCGAAGAAGTGAATTCTCGAGAGAATTGAACTGAAAAGTGGCACATGAGCATCAGTAAGTGCCCCTTGAGCTTTGAATTCTCGAGAGAATTCAAAACTTTTAGCACGCTTCTTGCTTGTAGAGCATGGAGAAAAACTCTGTGTGACTGACAGGATGTGTCAGCCTTGTGCCACCCGTGTCACCCCTGAAAAAGGTTGCAAATGCCCTGTACATCGGCGTTGTGTCAGCGTGTCAACCTATTTTGCGAAAATTCATATATATAAATTAATTTTTTTACCTTTTTTGTGAAATGATTATCCGCAAGTATCTGCTCAGCGCGCCTATCAAGAGGACATCTTAGTAGGGACTTCTTCGACTAGCGAAGCGCGTAGCGAGTCCTTTATGTATGTCCGATTCTATGCGGCTTTGCGGACATACATAAAGTAAGTCCCTACGATGTAAGTCCGATTCTATGCGGCTTTGCGGACATACATAAAGTAAGTCCCTACGATTAATAGAAATTTCCGACTGGTACGGTGGCCACGATGTATGACCGCGACGCGGTCGCCGCTCAGTAACCGGGTGGTGCTAAGTACCCCCGGAGAAGAAGGTAAAAGGCGACATCGACCCCAAAGGGGTCGCCCATTGGCGTAGTTGGGCCACTCTTTCAGAGTGCAATCCGCGGCGTTCTTTTTTCCGCAGGTCCTTCGGACACTACGGTTACTGAGCGGCGACCCCTTTGGGGTCATACTGAGGTCCAACCGTACCTCGAAATTTCTTTCCTTTTTGCGTATGACTGAGAGATTACGTTTGCGCCTTGTCAAGTGAAATCTTCTTAAATAATAGTGGCGGATGGCTGTGTCTTCCGTTTTTTTTGTTACCTTTGCGCCCGTGAAACTGATGACGAGTAGACATCTTGCCGCGCGGATGCTCTTGGCAGTGTTCGTGCCAATGTTGCTGATGGTCTCGCTGCATGTGCATGACGGCGCGACAACAGTGTCAGCAGAATGTGCCGGTTGCGTTCATCACAACTGTCATGGTCACTTGGCTCCTACAGCCTCGTGGTCGTGCGATTGTGTGCTCTGTCAGTTTCTCTCACTCGCTTTCGTGGCAGTAGGCACCATAAGCATTGTTGCTGTCAACAAGGTAGCCGGTGTTGGTGTCTTCACCCGTAGGCGCAATGCCTGCGTTGCCTATTGCGGCATCGTCGGCCTGCGTGCACCCCCTGTTTAGTTGTTTGCTTCAGGCTACCATTATCCCAAACAACTAAACGACAAATATTATGACAGCATACATTCTGGCTGCGGCGCTCATGGCGTGCGTGGCCAGTGGTAATGGCGATGCAGCGCCCGACGACACTACGGTGGTGCTGCGCGAGGTGACCGTCAAGGGGCAGCGGCAGCGCGACTTCCAGATGCGCTCGTCGCAGTCGGCGGTGCAGGTGAGTCACGACTACTTGCAACAGCACTTCTCGGGTTCGTTGATGCAGACCCTGGAAGGCATTCCCGGCGTGAAGGCAATGGCCATAGGCTCAGGACAGTCGAAGCCGACAATCCGCGGCCTGGGCTACAACCGCATGGTGGTGAGCGAGGACGGCATAAAGCACGAAGGACAGCAGTGGGGCGACGACCACGGGTTGGAGATTGACCAGTTTGCGGTGGACCGCGCCGAAGTCATCAAGGGTCCGGCGGCTCTGCTCTACGGCTCTGATGCCATTGGCGGCGTGCTGAGCCTCTACACCAACCACGTGCCCACGGAGCCGCTGAGCGGCAGCGTGCAGCTCTTTGGACGCTCCAACAACGAGCAGTTGGGGATAACGGCGAAGATAGGCGGCAGGCATGGCAACTGGTTCTACCGCGCCGGTGCCACGCTCATAGACTATGCCGACTACCGCGTGCCTACAGACAGCATACAGTACTACAGCTACTGGATACGCCTGAAAGACCAGCGACTGCGTAACACCGCCGGCTGCGAGCGCGACGGCAGCGTGGTGGTGGGCTATGCGGGCTACCGATTCCATAGCGACGTGCGCTTCTCCGACTCCTACTCGAAGAGCGGATTTTTTGCCAACGCCCACGGCTTGGAGGTGCGCCTGAGCAATATAGACTACGACAGCTCACGGCGCGACATTGACCTGCCCTACCAGTGGGTGAACCACATGAAGGTGCTCAGCCACACCTCGTGGCAGGGCGACCGCGCTCAGGTGGAGGCCAACCTTGCATGGCAGAACAACTGCCGCGAGGAGCTGAGCGAGCCTGTGAGCCACGGCTACATGCCCAAGCCCGACGGCTCGTTGGAACGCCGCTTTGTGAAGAACACTCTTACGGCCAACATCGGCATGCACCTCGCTGTGGGCAGGCGCCATGAGCTGAGCACGGGACTGAACGGTGAGTACCAGCACAACCGCCGCGGCGGATGGGGCTTCATCATTCCCGACTTCGAGACGGCAAGCATAGGTGTCTACGCCATGGACAGCTATACACTGAGCGAGAGACTGAAGCTGAACGCCGGTATACGCGTAGACCATGCACACACCCACATAAGCAGCTATCACGACTGGTTCCTGACGCCTGTTGCCGACAGCAGGCAGGCCGACTCCGTCTACAAGGAGCGCTCGGCCGACGTGGACCGCAATTTCACAAGCCTAACCTGGTCGGCGGGCGTCAACTACGCCACAGGCAACTGGGTGCTCAAAGCCAATGCGGGCAAGAGCTTCCGCGTGCCTATACCCAAGGAGTTGGGAGCCGACGGAGTGAACTACCACATCTTCCGCTACGAGCGTGGCAATGCCGACCTCGACCCTGAGGAGAGCTACCAGATGGACTTGGGCATACACTGGGACAACGACGTGGTGTGCGTGCAGGTAGACCCTTACGTGAACTATTTCCCCAACTACATCTACCTGAACCCAACAGCTCAGTATGTGGAGGGCTTGCAGCTCTACAACTACACACAGGCACGTGTGCTGCGGTGGGGGGTGGAGGCACAGGCCACATGGGTCATCGACAGTCACTGGGAGACAGAGCTGAAGGGCGAATATCTATATGCCGAGCAGCTCTCGGGCGACAAGAAGGGCTACACGCTGCCCTTCAGCACACCGTGGTCGGTGGATGCAGGTGTGAAATACTCGTTCCAGTGGCACGGCGACACCTTTGTGGGCTTGAACACACGCATAGTGGGAGCTCAGCACGAGATAGTGCCGCCAGAGAAACCCACCGACGGCCACTGGACACTGAACCTCTCGGCAGGCAAGCAGATAGCCTTGCAGGGCTGTACAATAGACATTGCCCTGCATGCCGACAACCTGCTCAACCGCCGCTATTACGACCACACCAGCTATTACCGCCTCATAGACGTGCCCGAACCAGGGCGCAACGTCTCACTTATGGTGGGGCTGGAGTTTTAAGAGAATAATCATTAATAACAATTATCGTAACAAATATAGAAATGAGAATTATGAATATCAGAAGTATAAAAAGGCTTATTGCCGCATGTATAGTGTGTTGCGGTTTGACCGCACCAATAGTCTCCTGCTCCGACAGCGACGACGAGACCAAAGACATGACAGCCCCGGTGATCAGTGCCGAGGGAATCACCGCCAACCCCATAAACTGCCAGCAGTACCGCCGTGGCGACACCATTCCCTTCCACTATCTGTTTACCGACGACCAAGAGCTTGGCTCCTACAACATTGAAATACACAACAACTTCGACCATCACTCTCACAGCACGGAGGCCGACGACCATGGCCACGGCATGAACGAGTGTGACGACGACGATGACGATGAGCACGAGCATGGCGAGGGAAACGCATGGGTATACAATCAGTCGTTCTCCATCCCTGCAGGTTCGAGAAGCTATGATGCCCGCAACGACATAGAGATACCTGCCGACATTGCCCCAGGCCTGTACCACTTCATGGTGCGCCTTACCGACCGTGCAGGCTGGCAGCAGCTCCATGCCGTGGCAATAATGATTCTATAGTTCAACCCCTCACGCGGACGAGATGGCACCCTGGAACGCGGGCGCCCTCGCCCGCCCACTTCGGGACATCATCGCGCGCGGGTACGAAATGACAATTTTTTACTGACACCTCTGACACGTAATATTTCGTACGGTCGACTCGCTGTATGACCGCGAAGCGGTCGCCGCTCAATAACAGGGCGGTGCGAAGCACCGGTGGAGGTGAGAGGCAAACATCGACCCTAAAAGGGTCGCCCACTTGAGCTGTTGGGGCACTCTTCTTTCTACCGACTTTTTTGCTTCCGCAGGTTCTTCGGACGCTGCGGCATACTGAGCGAAGACGCTTTCAGCGTCATTTCAACCACACAGCACGAGAATTTCTTTCCTTTTTACGTTTGACGGAGTAGTTACTGCGTAGTGCTGCGTGTATTTAATTATGTTAAATGCGCAATCGTTTACGCCAAAAATTATAGCTGTTTTTTGGATATTATGGTTTTTGTTTGTAAATTTGCACCAAATTACATATAAATTGTTAAATTATAAATAATACTAACTTTATGCTTGCTAAAATTAAGAGTATTTTTCGGACGGTGCTTATTGTGTGCCTGCTCTTGACGGCGGGAAATCTGCATGCGCAGACCACTGCTAAGGGAACGGTCATCGATGCCATCGGCGAAGCCGTGATCGGAGCCACCGTTGTCGAAAAGGGAAATGCCAAGAATGCGACAGTTACCGACTTCGACGGTAAGTTCACGCTGAAGCTTCAGAAAGGCAAAACAGTGGTGATATCATACATAGGCATGGTATCGCAGGAGGCCACCGCAGGGCCTGACATGAAAATCCAGTTGAAGGACGACAATGCTGCCTTAGAGGAGGTGGTGGTCGTTGGTTACACCAGCAAGGCCCGTAAAGACCTGACCGGTTCGGTAGGCTCCATCTCGGGTAAGAAATTGGAGGCCGTGCCCGTTACATCGGCAGCCGCCGCCCTTCAAGGCAAGGTGTCTGGTGTGCAGGTGACCACGGTCGACGGTGAGCCTGGTGCCGACGTTAACATCAAGGTGCGCGGTGGTACCTCTATCACGCAGACCAACGAGCCGCTCTACATTGTCGACGGTTTCCAGGTGTCGAGCATCAACGACATTCCCCCCGGCGACATTGCATCCATCGACATTCTTAAGGATGCCTCGCTGACTGCCATCTACGGTGCCAAGGGTGGCAACGGTGTTGTTGTGGTGACCACCAAGAGCGCCCAGGCCGGTAACGTTAAGGTGACGTTCAACGGCAACCTCAACATCAGCCACCTGTCGAAGAAGCTCGACCTGATGAACGCCCAGGAGTTTGCCAACTACCAGTACCAGTGGCACGCCTGTAACGGTACGCGCTCGTCGAACGGTAAATTCTTCCGCTCCAACTTTGGTAACCCCTACGACCTTGACATGTACTCCACGCTGCCCGACCACGACTGGCAGGACGAGGTGATGGGTGAGACCCCCGTCAACTACTCGGCCAACGTCAACATCGGCGGCGGCTCGGATAAGGTTAAGTTCAATATCTCGCTCACTCAGAGTGAGGACAAGGGTATTATATTAGGTTCGGGCGTGCGTCGTACCAATCTTAATATAAAGACCAACGTACAGATTGCCAAGAACCTTTCCATGCAGTTCAATCCAAAGTTCACTTACCGCCGCAACACAGGTGCCGGTGGTGAGCACGTGGGTACGGGTGGTATCATCGATGTGCTGCAGTACCGTCCCACCAACGGTCTGCGTGAGTTCGGATATATTGACCCCTCCTACGCCGACCCCGACGAGGAGGAGCTGTTCAACTACACCAACCCGAAGAACGACATAGCCATAAACCAGCAGCTCAAGCACTCCTACTCTAATTCCTATGGTCTGAGCTTCGACTGGAAGCCCATCACGGGTCTGACGCTCCGTACCGAGGGCACCATCGGACTGTCGTGGAGCGACCAGAGCCGCTACTACGGTGCTCTGACCAGCATGGGCAAGGGCAACAACAACCAGCCCGTGGCTCAGCTGACCAACGGTTCGGGTCTGAACTACGTCTGGACCAACACTGCCAACTACAACTTCACCATGAAGGAAGACCACAACTGGTCGTTCCTCTTGGGACAGGAAATCTACCAGACGCAGTCGCGCAGCACCTATCTTGCCAGCCGCTACTTCCCCCGCTCGTTCGATGCCCGTACGGCCTGGAACAACATGAACTTCGGTACGCCATACGACACGCGCTCCAGCCTGGGCACGCCAGACCGCACGGCATCGTTCTTCGGCCAGGCCAACTACAACTACAAGCACAAGTACCTGATTAGCGCTACGTTCCGAGCCGACGGCTCCACCAAGTTTGCTCCCGGCAACCAGTGGGGCTACTTCCCCTCCGTCTCTGGTGCGTGGGTGATGAGTGAAGAGCCGTTCATGAAGAACGTGAAGTGGATCTCGAACCTGAAGATCCGCGTAGCCTACGGACTCTCAGGTAACAATCGCATAGACAGCGACCTCTGGCAGCCCCTCTATGCCATAAACACCACTGGTGGCCCCGGCTTTGGCGAGGTGACCACCTACGGTGAGAAATACTACGGCAACAAGGGAGGTTCCAAGTTCTCGAACAGCGACATAAAGTGGGAGACAACCATCACCCGCAACCTCGCTGCCGACATCTCGCTCTTCAACGGACGTGTGAGCATAACCCCTGAGGTTTACTGGTACACCACCCGCGACCTGCTCTACGACTCCGACCTGCCCTCTGTGCTTGGCTACACCAGCCAGATGCAGAACATAGGCCAGGTGACCAACCGAGGCTTCGACTTCACCATCCAGGGCGACATCATTCAGGGTAAGGACTACGTGCTATCAGGCAACATCAACTTCGGCTTCAACAAGAAAAAGGTGGACAAGCTCAACGGCATTGACACCGAGGTATGGCGCACCAACGACCGCTGGGGCACCGCCTACTCCGACTATTGCCTGCGCGTGGGCGACGAGGTGGGACTCATCTACGGATTCGTCTACGACGGTCTCTACCAGTTCGACGAGTTCTATTTCGACCCGCTGAACAACTACCAGGCAATGCCTTGGGGCTCGTCGGCTGCCGACAACGGCACATCGAAGGACTGCGCACCGCGTGAGGACGGATATGTCACTGTCATCAACGACGTCTCGGGCGACTCGAACAGCGGCATCGCCACCTTGCCCGGCAAAATCAAGTTCAAGGACTTAGACGGCGACGGACGCATCACCGAGAACGACCGCACTATCATTGGTAACACCAACCCGAAGATTCAGGGTGGTCTCGGACTGAGCGGACAGTGGAAGGCACTGGACTTCACTGCTAACTTCACCTACATGCTCGACTACGACATCAACAACGCCACGGCCTACGTGCTCTCTTCATCGGAAGGCAACAAGCAGACATTCCACAACGTGCTGGCAGAGTACAAGGACGGATGGCAGTATAACGACATCGACGGAAGCCTTACAGGCACCAAGGGTGACATTCTCTACAAACTCTACTACGTTGATAACTGCGTTGACATCTACAAGAGCGCCAATGCCGGACGCACTAAGTGGAACCCCACCGACGTGACTAAGAAGCTCACACACTCATACTTCATCGAGGACGGCTCCTTCCTGCGCTGCAGCGACATCACCGTGGGCTACACGCTGCCCAAGAAGTTCACCGAGAAATGCGGCATCTCAAAGGCCCGCTTCTATCTCTCTGCCTCCAACCTGTTCATCATCACAGGATACAGCGGCTACGACCCCGAGGTGGACATCCAGACAGGACTCACTCCCGGCATGGACATCAACCGCTATCCGCGTAACAGGAAATTCGTGTTCGGTACTAACATCACTTTCTAAAACAAGACACACAGAGATATGAAAATCAAGAATATTATACTGACAGGAGTAGCTGCGCTGTCGATGGCCGCATGCAACGACTACCTTGAAGTGGAGGCTCCGTCGGCCTACACCGAAGACTTTGTCTTCAACATGAAGACCGAGGTTCAGCGTGCACTCTACGGCGTCTACGCACAGGCACTGGACGGAAACCTCTACGGCAACTACTACCAGCGCGTCTTCATACTGAACAGCGACGTGGACATGATTGTCGCGTCGAGCAACTCACATTCGCACAGCAGTTACTCACGCTTCGACTGCGATGACCAGGGCAGTGAGATATACAAGTTCTGGACGGCTGCTTACAGGCTCATTGAGTACACCAACAAGTTCATTACCGCAGCCGAGGCCAGCGACCTACGCTACACCAAGGACAACGACGGCAACTACGAGACCGACGCCGCAGGCAACCGCAAGCTTGATGCCGACATGATGCAGTGGATAGGCGAGGCCAAGTGCCTGCGCGCCATGGCCTACCACGACATGGTGGTGATGTTCGGCGATGTGCCCTTCACCTTCGAGCCTGCCAGCGTCCACGGCTCCGACTACGTTCCTCCCATCGTAGACCGAGAGGAGATTCAGCAGAAGCTGATTGACGACCTCAAGCAGGCTGCACCCTACATGTCGTCGGCTGCAGGAGTCACCGTGGAGCACTGCTCCAAGGAGTTTGCACAAGGGCTCATAGCCCGCATTGCCCTCACCGCCGGAGGCTACTCCCTCCGTCCCGACAAGAGCAACCCCAAGAACTATGGCACCATGAAGCGCCCCGACAACTACCGCGACTTCTACCAGACAGCTATGCTCTATGCCGACTCTGTCATCTTGGCTGGCAACCACAGGCTGCTGGCTACATATCAGGATGTGTTCGTCAACGAGTGCAACTACCAAGTGGTGAACAACGACGACCCCATCTTCGAGATACCCTTCGCCAAGGAGGCTACAGGAAACGTAGGCTACATACAGGGTCCTACCTACAGCGCATACGGGGGTAAGACCGTTGGCCCGTGGGGCGAATGCTCCGGCAACGGCCGCCTGAACGCCTTCTACCGCTTCCTCTTCCGCGAGGGCGACAAGCGCCGTGAGTTTGTCAACGGCCTGTGGTACTACTCTTACTATACCACACCGGACGGTGCACTGGCCGATACGGTATACATCCGTCAGGACTACACCGTTCACAACAACAAGTGGTCGAAGCTCTGGACATCTGAAAGCTCTGCTCTCGGCGACATCACTACGGGAAGCACGGGCATCAACTATCCCTACATGCGCTATGCCGACGTGCTGCTGATGTACGCCGAGGCAGCAAACGAACTCAACGGCGGACCTACCGATAAGGCTGTGGAATGTCTCACCACGGTGCATCAGCGCGCCTTCGACGACGGCGACCCGCAGTTCATTGCCGACGCAAAAGCCTCGAAGGAAGCATTCCAGAAGGCTGTCATGGACGAGCGTAAGTGGGAGTTTGCAGGCGAGAACATGCGCTGGCGCGACCTCGTGCGCACCAACACCTACGGCGAGGAGCTGGTTTACAGCTTCCTCCGCTACTACTCTGTGGGCATGCAGAACGCCGGCAGCCCCTCAGGATATGAGGATGCCATCAACCTGCACGACGGCTACACCACCGACGCCGGCTACATAGACAACCTGCCGGAGCGTATCTACTACCACCAGTACAACATTGAAGAGGCCAACGCCTACGGACTGCGCATGTACAAGGCACAGCTCTACGGATACCATATCGACGAGGGCGGCAACGTTACCCAGAAATACCCCAACCAGTCGCTTAAGAGCCTGCGCATCTACAATGCCTACAAGCCCATGAGCCAGCCCGTGACCAGCGCCATCACCCGCGGAGGATTCTCGGCCACGGCCTGGAACTTCGCTGACTTCTACCAGTGGGGCGACCAGAACTCCGGCACGCCCAAGAACGAGTGCAAGTACTCATACTACGGTTACATACGCTGCGACGACAACGGCAACCTGTGGCTCATCAACAACGGCACACAGACTGCCTTCCCCTCAACAATACCTGCAGCTTCTGAGCTGCCCGCAGTGAGATACCTGCTGCCATACCCCAACCTGGCCATCCAGCGCTCCGCCGGTGCCTATCAGAACTACTACGGATATTAACAGCCTCACCCTTTCCCTCCCCGCAAGGGAAGGGAACCGGAGCAATAGACAAACCTGAATAAAAAACGAAAAAGATATGAAGAAGATATTGAATAGCATGATGCTCCTCTTCCTCGCTGCCACCTCTGCACTGATGGTCTCATGTAAGGAAGACGACGATGCCGCACCAGGCACCGACAGGGAGTTTATGACCATGTTCATCTGCGACAACACCCGCGGCAAAGGCACCGACTATCCCTATAACAGCGGACTCGACGGAGCCTACCCCCACGGCAACACCATACACCTCTACTGGTATGGCGTGGACGACTGCGCAGGCTACCAGATACAGATGGCACTGCAGCCAAAGGTAAGCGGCGGCAGTGAGGCCTGGGCCAATATACAGGGCACCAGCGACCTGCTGCTCGACACCATCGTAGGTCCCAAGGTGTTGCAGTTGCTCATCAAGGATCTGCAGTACTCTACCGACTACCGCTTCGCCATCCGCGCACTGTCGAAACTCGATGCCAACAACATCAACGACCAGAATAGCTTCGCACATGCCTCTAACTGGTACGGCCATGGCAACGGGCGCCAGTGGCAGGAGTATCTTGGCATTGCCACCAAGGACCGCTATCCTACTCCTTACGCCGTCTACGTGAACCAGGCCGAGACCACCGAGACCACCATGCACGTCTACCTGAACTCCAACATCAGCCAGCTCGGACTCAACCTTGACGACGAGGCAGACAAGGAGAAGTTGGAGAGCTTCTACGAGAACTTCAACATCGATGCCGACGGAAACCTGGGCTACGAGTACCTCACCGTGTCGCCATCGCCCAACAATCCCAACTCTACCGTGGGCGATAAGTGGAAGCGCTATAAGATTACACAGGAAGACCGCGAGCGCGGATACGTTGTCATCGACGGCCTCACTGCCAACTCGGTATACGTCATCGACGTCATCGACTCCCGCGTGCCCGTGGCAATTGATGCCAAGTACAACACCTGCACCGCACGTTCCGACGGTCAGCCCGGCGAGCCTATCCTGCTGAGCCATGCCGACCTGAAGGCACAGGCAGCCAGCTTGGCAATACCGCAGCGCTCGGAGAGCCGTACCGATGTGTTCGCGCTGGCCGACGAATACGACGCAGCGCCCCTCACACCCACGCTCTACGACTTCATCTCCAACACCGACTACGCCGAGGGTCAGACCTTCATGCTTGAGGGTGGCAAGACCTATTACATCGACGGCAACGACATCACTTGTAAGGGATTCACCCTCCGCACCAACCCCGCCGACGTGGCACAGGGCAAGCGCGCAAAGGTGATATGCGGTATCGGTAAGAACTCTAACATCTACAGCGGAACCAACGGAGAGCAGTGGCAGGGCAGCTTCACCTGCTTCATGTTCGGACGCCAGCCGGAGGCCGGCGAGGGCGGTGAGATATACATGAA
Organism: Prevotella sp.; assembly: GCA_017449025.1. Taxonomy (GTDB): domain Bacteria; phylum Bacteroidota; class Bacteroidia; order Bacteroidales; family Bacteroidaceae; genus Prevotella. Next base: position 11,758 of record JAFSKJ010000071.1, read on the forward strand.
GAAGCTCGCCTTCTACGACATCGACTTCGACAACCCCACCTCGCTCAACTACGGCGATAATGCTGCCGGAGTGGGAACCGTGGCCGGTAACTACTTCTTCAACATGTACTCCAACGGTATGGCCGTCACCCTCGACTCACTCGTCATCGAGAATTGCTCGTTCAAGCGCATGGTGCGCGGCTTCATACGTGAGCAGGGCGTGAACTACAAGATATGGAACCACGTGCTCATCAAGGACAACCTCATCTACGACTGTGGCTACTACAACCAGGGAGCCGGCGGCTACTGCATGATAGCAGGCTCGGGTGCCAATGTCAACTCCAACCTCTACAAGGATTTCAAGTGCATTGGCAATACGTTCTACGACAGCCCCTTCCCCGCCTTCATCAGCGAGGAGAAGGAGATAGCGTGGGAGGCCGGTTCGTGGAACATCACGTTCGAGAACAACACCCTCATCAACTTCAACACCCGCGCCAGCGGAGCCATCTTCAAGATGCGCGGACTGCCTAACGGCTCGGTGTTTAATGTGAAGAACAATCTCTTCGTGCTCTGCAAGAAGGCTGGCGACCAGCGACAGTTGCAGATGTGGGGTGCCGATATCCGCAACACGCAGACCCTGGCCGACGGCTCTGCCGGCAAGGTGACGCTGAACTTCGAGAACAACTGGTCCACCAACAACGACCTGACCAACGGCTCCATCTTCAGTGCCAATGCCTGGACGGCCACCAGTAACAATTTCGGTAAGTTAGTGAAGGACGGCAACGCCACAATCAACGGAACACTTGAGGTGCAGGTGGCCGACATCTCCGCCACAGACCTGATGGAGCAGCCCTGTCCGCCGCACATTGCCGCCACGGCCAACGACCGCAACATGCACCGTGCCGACGATCTCGACGGCTCTTCCAACAGCCTCTACAGCGTGAACCTCTACTTCAAGAACACCAGCAACGACATCTATAAGAATAATGTAGGCGCACCGCGCTGGCGCAACAAGTAAGCCTCTCCCCTTCATCTAAGGGAGGTTTTGGTAAACAACGAAAAGAACGAATAAAACGAAAAATATGATTATGATGAACAAGATAAGCAAATTACAGCTCTGCCTCTGTGTTCTCTGCAGCCTCTGTGCTCTCTGTGTTTCCTGTGGCGAAGTCAACGAGTACGAGGATACCAACACCAACAACCCGTCGTGGGTGAATGGCTACACCGACTCGCTGAAGATTGCCCATCCGGAATCTGTGGCTGGCACCCGCTGGGTGCGCGGCTCCGGTATGAAGACCAATGCCTACGGCCAGGATGTGCAGGGTTTCGTTGAGAGCCTCACCTTCGCTTCGGCCGACTCCGTGGCCGTGGTGATGAGCCAGGGAGCCACCGAAGGCACATGGGTCAACGAGTCGAACACGGAGAAGGTGCCCTACTACGAGTACACCTATTCCAATGTTACGGGAAAGATTGAGATAATGAAGCGCGTGGTCGACGACAAGGGCAAGGTATCGAAGTCTACCATCTTCACCGGCGTGGCCGTCAGCGGCACCCGCGAAGTCATTACCGTAGCCCACTTCGGCGACACTCCCGTACAGACCTATCTCGTGAAACAGTAAGCTCATAGCACTCTCACCCTGCCCCTCCCCACGCGGGGAGGGGGCGGGATGGGAAAGTCCAAACAACGTATTTTAATCACTCAATTATTAATCAATTAACAAATTAAATCTATGAAGAAAATTTTTACTTTAGCTCTGGCCCTTATGGGCTTTGCAGGTGCTTCCAACGCTGCTACGGTAGACGATCTGGAAGTGCTCAAGCACAGCTACGTGCTGGTTTGTGACGACTACAACAACAACGGAACCGAGAAGATTGCTGCAAACAGCATTTACGGCGACGGCTTCTTCTTCACACCAACAGGAAATGATTGCTCTGTGAAGAAAGGTGTAACCAACCTGTCAGTAGTTAATGAGGCTGACGACAACCATGTAACGGCTGCCATCGCTGCCAAGTATGGAGCAGACTACAGCGTGGATCACTTCAACTCCCTGCGTCTGAAGAACAACCAGGACATTATTGTGCTCAAGGTGACTGCCAAGTCTAAGATTATCTTCTTCCTTCAGGGAAACAACAAGACAGGTACTGAGGCTCGTATTCCCAAGCTGTGGAAGGGTGGCGTAGGCGGTGTGCAGTCTAAGGCCGACTGTACCGATGACAATGCCCTTAACCCTAAGCCTACAGCTGAACACCCCACAACCGACGCCGGTTTCCGCTTTGAGTATGTTGCTGATGACGACATGACCCTTTGGGTAGGCTCTTGGAACGGTGACATGTTCCTCAGCTACGTCATCGTCGAGGCTAACGAGGCTCCCGGCACTCCTTCCGTCAAGGTTGGCGACCAGACGTTTGAGGACGGCCTGTGGTTCCGCGAGGTGACCTGCAAGGCTAACCCTGCCACAGAGGAAGGCTCAACAGAGCAGATTCCCACCATCGTTACCTACACCACCGACGGCTCTGCTCCCACAGCAGCCAGCGAAGTGTATGGCGGTCCCATCAAGTGCTACAAGAACATGACTGTGAAGTTCCAGGCGTTCCTCGACCTCGAAGGCGGCATTGCCAACAAGGACTTCATCTGCGAAGGTGCTGACAACGAGGCTATCGTGACCTTCCAGTTCAACGCTCCCACCATCGGTGCCGACGGTGCCAACGTGCTGATCTCTACTGAGTACGACGGTCAGGGCGCCACCAACTTCTATTCTCTCAACGGCGGTGAGGCCACACAGGGCAACACATTCACCCTCACTGAGTCGGCAACGGTTTCTGCCTATACGGAAATCAAGAACGGCAGCTACGAGACCTTTACCTCGAAGTCTTCTACCAAGGATGTCTACGTGCTCGACCCAATCAAGACCAAGAAGACCATCGCCGTCACCGGCGGTGACGTGGTTGAGGACGAGGAGGCTACTGCCACCTCTACCACCGGCACGGTCTACAAGGTTGAGAATGGAACCATCAGCGCTGACAAGAAGGACTTCTTCGTGAAGAACCTGGAGTTCGCCGTGGTGAAGGACGCTGCCTACCAGATTGACGGCAAGGAAGCCTACATCAAGATGAACCAGACCAACATCACCTTCCAGGTGGCAGAGGGCGACTCTGTCGACGTGGTTGTAACCTGCTCGAAGAACTCCTGCAAGACCCTCAACGCCGAGAACGACGAGAGCGTGACCACCGACCGTAAGTGCTACGTCAACGTAAGCGGCAAGACCTACGGTACCGACGACGTGACTGCAGCCAACGCAGACGGCACCCCCGGCAACGTCATCAAGTTCGGTCTGTCAGCCGGCACATGGACCTTCCAGAAGTACTCCGGCACTGGCAACATCCTCATCTCCAGCATTGAGATCACGCCCGCCAGCACCGAGGGCATCAGCGACCTCAGCATCGAGACCGCCGACAACGGCGCTGTCTACAACGTGGCTGGCCAGAAGGTGAGCGAGGGCTACAAGGGCCTCGTCATCAAGAACGGCAAGAAACTCATGGCGAAGTAATCCGTCGTCACTCTGCATACAACAATCCCCACCCCCGCAGGGTTGGTGGGGATTGTTTTTTCAAAGACAACAATAACTCACGAGACTAACATATCGCATGAAAGCAACATCACTGATAACCCTATCGATGCTGGCATTGGCACTGACTGCCACCGCACAGCAAACCGCCAACACTCCGGCGTTCCCCGGCGCCGAGGGATATGGTCGCTACACCACCGGCGGACGTGGCGGCAACGTCTACTGCGTTACCAACCTCAACGACTCCGGCCAGGGGTCGTTGCGCTGGGCACTCAGCCAGCCCGGACCGCGCACCGTGGTCTTCAACGTCGACGGAACCATTCACCTGAAGTCGAGCCTCTACATACCAAGCAACACCACCGTGGCCGGACAGACGGCTCCCGGCATGGGTATCTGCGTGGCCGACTTCCCGTTTGCGCTTAAGGGCAGCAACATCATTGTGCGCTACATGCGCATACGTCTCGGAAACACCAACGTCGCCCTCGACGAGGCCGACGGCTGGGACGGCTTCGGAGGCTACGACTCGCGCGACATCATCATCGACCACTGCTCAGTGTCGTGGAGCATCGACGAGTGCCTCTCCGTCTATGGAAACATCAACACCACCGTGCAGTGGTGCATAGCTGCACAGAGCCTTGTCAACTCAGGCCACTCAAAGGGAGCCCACGGCTACGGAGCCATTTGGGGAGGCAGCGGAGCGTCGTTCCACCACAACCTGCTGCTCCACCACTCGTCGCGTGAGCCACGTCTCGGCGGACGGCCCACCACGCAGTTGGACGAGCGCGTCGACATGCGTAACAACGTGTTCTACAACTGGGGCGGCGAGGGCAGCTACGGCTACGAGGCACAGAAGGTGAACATCGTGAACAATTACTTCAAGCCCGGCCCTGGCACCACAGCCTCTATGAGTGCCGACAAGCAGCGCCGCATTGCTGCCTTGGGCATACGTTCCAACAAATACATTGAGCAATATCCCGCTTACGCCGACGCATGGCACATCTGGGGCAAGTATTTCGTCAATGGAAACGAGAATGCTTCCTACGGCGACGTCAAGAACCAGAACTGGGAGCTGGGAGTCTACAACCAGGTGGACGCCAGCGGATGCGACGGCACATGGACACAGGCCACCCGCGACTCTATCCGGCTCTCCGCACCCATACCCTTCGTACACACCACCACCCATAGTGCCAAGGATGCCTACGACTACGTGACGGCATACGCCGGCGCATGCAAGGGCGGACAGTACGATGCCCTCGACCAGCAGTTCCTGCAGGACACACGCTTCAACCTCGCCACCGCCACCGGCGCTGGCCTGAGCAAGGGATTCATCAACACCCAGGACGACAACAAGGCCATTGTCAATAAGTTCGGCTCTGCATGGCCCACACTGACAGAGGGCGAGAAGTGGACCGACACCGACGGCGACGGCATGCCCGACAGCTGGGAGACCGCCAACGGCCTGAATCCCAACGATGCCGCCGACGGCAACACACTCAACGCCGAGGGTTACACCAACCTTGAGGTGTACATGAACTCGCTCGTGGCCGACATCACCGAGAAATGCACCGAGCTGACCAAGGCCACCGTGGAAGGTCAGGAAGATGTGCCCCTGTCCATGTACGACAACTATACCCCTGAGGCCAGAAACTACTACTCCATTGTCAATGCCGACCAGAATGTAGGCCCCGGCAAGACCATCACCGACGTGCCCGGTATCACCGCCACCTTCAGTAGTAGCGCACAAGACTGGATTGTCAAGGGCTCCGGCTCCGACAAGCGTGAGGTCGACGGAGTGCAGCTCACAGGCAAGTACGCCCAGTCGGAGGCCACCAACGGCGTTCCCGTTATCTTCGCCACCACCGATGCCGGCACGCTCACCATCTTCATCGGCGGCGACATAGCCACCAGCAAGAAAGTGTTCATGACCGAGGGCGACAACTCCCTCAACGGCACGCTGCTCAGCACAGGCGAAGAGGTGGTAAGCGGACAGGCTCCCGCCAAGGTCATCTCTGCTTGGGACGGCATAGTCTATACCCTGCAGGCCAACAAGAGCTATGAGTTCAAGGCCACGGGAACGAAGTGGCGACTGGCCGGCTTCCGCTATGTCACAAGCAGCAGCGGCATCCATGGCGTGACTGTCGCCGATGGCCGGGCCGAAGGCCCCGTCTACGACCTCTCGGGTCGCCGTGTGGCCAACCGCCTCGGCTCCCGCCTGCCCAAGGGCATCTACACCGTGGGAGGCAAGAAAGTCGTAATCAGATAATTCACCCTTAAGAAACTTTTTGTCAACTATATGGAATCCAAGTTAGTCATCTACAACACACTTACGCGCCAGAAAGAGCGCTTTGAACCCATCAACGCCCCACACGTGGGAATGTATGTCTGCGGCCCCACCGTCTACGGCGACCCCCATCTGGGACATGCCCGCCCCGCCATCACCTTCGACCTGCTGTTCCGATACCTTCGCCACTTAGGATATAAGGTAAGGTACGTGCGTAACATCACCGATGTGGGACACCTTGAGCACGATGCCGACGAGGGCGAGGACAAGATTGCCAAGAAGGCACGGATAGAACAGCTCGAGCCAATGGAGATAGCACAGCACTACACCCGCCGCTACCATCAGGCCATGGACGCCATGGGTGTGCTGCGCCCGTCGATAGAACCCTGTGCCACAGGCCATATCATCGAGCAGCAGCAGCTGGTAAAGCAGATCATCGACAACGGCTTCGCCTACGAGTCCAACGGCTCCATATATTTCGACATCGAGGCCTACAACCGCCAGTACAAGTATGGCATACTCTCAGGCCGCTCATTGGAGAACATCAAGGACGCCAGCCGCGACAACCTCGACGGGGTGGGAGAGAAACACCATCAGGCCGACTTCGCACTGTGGAAGAAAGCACAGCCCGAGCACATCATGCGCTGGCCGTCGCCATGGAGCGACGGATTCCCTGGATGGCACTGCGAGTGCACAGCCATGGGGCGCAAGTACCTCGGCGAGCAGTTCGACATCCACGGCGGAGGCTTGGACCTTGTCTTCCCACACCACGAGTGCGAGATAGCACAGGCGCAGGCAGCCATGGGCCACCAGGCCGTGAAGTACTGGATGCACAACAACATGATAACCATCAACGGGCAGAAGATGGGAAAGTCGCTCGGAAACTTCATCACCCTTGAGCAGTTCTTCACCGGCAACCACCCCCTGCTCACCAAGTCCTACTCGCCCATGACCATCCGCTTCTTCATTCTCTCCGCCCACTATCGCGGCACCGTCGACTTCAGCGATGAAGCCCTGCAGGCTGCCGAGAAGGGGCTGGAGAAACTGCAGAACGCCATTGCCGACATGGAGCGCATCACGGTTTCGACTCAATGCGATTCGGAGACGGAGCGCACGGTGAAAACCCTCCGCCAGCGCTGCTACGACGCCATGAACGACGACCTCGCCACGCCGCAGGTCATCAGCATTCTCTTCGAGGCGTCCACCGTGGTCAACAAGCTCGTCGACCACAAGGCCACTATCTGTGCAGAATGCCTGAATGAGCTGAAGGAGGTGATGCACCTCTTCGCCGAAGACATCCTCGGCCTAAACGTCCAGCGCTCAACGTCAAACGCACAGCGTGAAGAGGCTTTTGGGCGCGTCGTTGACATGGTGCTTGACCTGCGTGCCAAGGCCAAGGCCGCCAAAGACTGGGCCACCAGCGACAAGATACGCGACGAGCTGGCTGCCGCCGGTTTCGAGGTGAAAGACACCAAGGACGGCGTAACCTGGAAACTCGCCAAATAGCACATACTACATATCTTCCATTGACAAGCCTACCTGTGTAATGGAATAATTCGTGCTGTGCGGTTGAAAACGGCCTGAAAGGCCAACAAGCACATAGCCCAGGGCATCGCCCTTGGTACGGAGAGCAGGTTATGTTCGCCCTGCAAGGGCAAAAGCAAAATGAGCTATAGGTCTTTTTCATAGTTTCCTTTGCATGAAGAGCCGCGGATGTGTGGTATCACACCCGCGGCTCTTCGTTGCCATAAGCGTCTTTCGAGGCTTCTTCCGTTTCCGGCTGTAGTGCTATCGGCGCACCTTCATGGTCTTGCCGTTCTCCAAGCGGATGATGTTCACGCCCTTCTGCATCTTGTCGGTGCGCACACCCTGGGTGTTGTAGATGCCACGCACGGCTGCGCCGTCGGTGCTGATGCCCTCGATGCCCAGTTCCTCCTCGGTGAGCGGACGGATGAGCAGCTCGCCAGGCATGTTGTTTCCGTTGGCATCAACAAGGGCTTTCGTCGCCTCGTCATACTTGCCGTTATGAGGCAGCAAGATTCCGACTTTGTTCAGCAATTCCAGCTTGTCGAAGTAAAAGATGCCGACATGCATACCCTTGCCACTGACCGTAGCCCCATCTATGGTACATGTGCCCATGTCATTTCCAGAAATGCCTGTGGCCATTGTCACCGTGCAGTCCTTGATGAGCAGGTCTCCCCAGACGTTGATGACAGCGGCATTACTTTCGTCACCAACCAGGTTCAGCTCTCCGTCTCCGCAGATGGTCACATTGCTTTCCTTAGCAGAGAAAGGTATGTATTGAGCGCTATTCTTTCCTTTCACTACAATGCTGAATGCCATGCCGCGTTCATCTCTGTTTGCGATAGAACCGTCTATGGTAGCGTTGTCGAGCGTCAGCGTGTGGGTAGTGTAATCATAGGTTACGGTTCCGCTGATGCCAGTACCGGTCACGCCGCCGCAATTCTCGCTGGTCACCTGAATATCGGCCACATAGACCTCGTAGTACCCAAGCGGAGTACCGAAGCCGATGGTGAATCCCCACACATTATTGTCGTATTGGTCCTTGAGCTTCTTGTCTGCAGTGTCGTAGTGGCATCCTGCCGGTGTCAGGAAGTTGACGCCGGTGAGCACCACGTCATCGAATCCCCAGATAGAGTTTCCGCTTATCGTGGCTCCGTCAATGGTCAGGATTCCGCCGCTGCTCATGTTTGAAAGGGATGCGTTCACGGTGCAGTTGGTAATGGTCAGGTTTTTGCTGACAGTCAAGGCGTACTTGGTTTCGCTGATGCTCAGTGTGCCGCTGCCGCTGATGGTTACGTTGTCGCTCTTGCCCGAAGGAATTCCCTTGACGGTGTTCTCTCCAGTCACCAAGATGTTGAATGCCTGGCCGCGCTCGTCAAGGTCTTCAATAGCGCCGTCGATGGTGGCATCGGTCAGTGTCAGTGTGTGCGTGTTGTAGTCGTAGGTCACGTCACCAGTGATTCCTGTTCCTGTCACTCCATTGTGGTTCTTGTTGTTCAGGCGGATGCCTGCCACGTAGACGTCGTACTCCTTCAAGGGTGCCGTGCCTCCGTGTCCTATGTGTATGCCGGTGGCCTTGTTGCCGCTACCGTCGACCACCATCTTCTTCTCCGTGTCGAAATAGGCTGGGTCGGGACTGAAGAATCCAGTGTCGAAGAGCTGTAGGGCGCCTATGTTCTCGATGGCTCCCGTTGTCTTGAGCGTCGAGAAGTCCACGGTCACGGTCTCCTTGCCTGTGCCGTAGATGTAGCCGCACTCCAGGGTGGCCTCATCGTCTACGGTCAGCTGGTTGCCGCCGTCAAACTCAAACGAGCTGGTCTTGAACGTGCCGGGACCCTTGAACGCGAAGTCGCGGTTCATGAAGGTGGCGTCGCCCATGGTGTAGCTGTTGTCGCCTACCAGGCGTATGGTCAGCTTGTCGCTGTCGAACGTTGCCGTCTTCATGTGTGCCCAGTCTTTGTACTCTATGGAAATCGGCGACACGGGAGTCGAGATCTTGGCATTGTTCAGCGTCAGCGTGTGGGTAGCCGGGTTGTAGATTACCGTACCGCTGATGTTCTTGCCGGTCACACCGTCCTTGTTGGCCGAGCTTACCTGAGTGTAGCCTATCCACAGTCCGTAGTACTCCACCTGGCCTATCTGTACGGTGGTTGCAGGGCTGCCGTCGGTCATGGGCATCACCTTGTTGGCTGTGTCATAGAAGGCGCTGTTGGGCACAATCACTCCCTCTCCGTCGTCAAACAGCACGTCGTCGAAGTTGTGGATTATTCCATTGGCATTCACCTTCACGCTGCCGGCAAACTTCAGGTCGCCGTTACCGTTGATGGCAATGCCCTCGTCGGGGGTGATGGTCAGCGTGCCAGTGCCCCTGATGGTAGTGGTCTTGCCGCTCCAGGTGTTGCTCGCGTTTATAGTGGCGTACTTCTTGTTCTTCATCACGCAGTTGCCCGTCACCTCTATGGTGAGCTGGGTGTTCTCCTTGTCCCAAGCCGATATGCACCAGTTCTCGGTGTCTATGGTGGCGTTGTCGAGCATCAGGGTGTGTGTTGCCGGTTCATATTCCACATATCCTGTTATGTCCTTGCCCATCACGTTGTAGCAGTTCTTGCTGTGCAGGCGTATGCCGGCCACCTCGATGGGATATTGCTCCACCTCCTCTATGGCGAAGGTAGTGCCAGTGACGCTGTTGCCCTTATAGTCGCACAGATACTTTTTGCCCTCGTCGTAGTAGGCTCCGTTAGGCAGGGTGATGACGTTGTCGATGACGGTGAACTTTGACAGGCCGTACACTGCCTCCTTGCCTGAGATTCCCGTCAACTCCGACCTGCTGATGGTGAACGTCTCCGTGCCCTTATTACCATAGATGCCGTACGACTTGGCATTGATGGTCACCTTCGGGCCTTTTGCCGTTATCGACACGCCTTCTATATATCCCACTGCGCCGTCCAGCTCAATGCCGTGGCCTGAGGTGGAGATCAGCTCCAGCGTGCCTTCGCCCATGATGTCCACGCCCTGGCCGTCGCCCAAGATGGCGGTGTTGGGTGCCTGTATCTTGCAGTTGCCTTCTACGAATATCTTCAGCGGGTTGGCTGAGGCAAAGGCGCGTATGCCGTAGTCCTTGCCCGTGGCCTTGATGTTGGCATTGGTCAGGGTCAGCGAGTTGTAGCTCTTGTTGAAGACCACCGTACCGTCGCCCAGCACGTCGCCGGCATTGGCACTGGTCACGGTGACGCCGGCCACAGTCAGGTCATATTCCGTCACGGGGCCTATCTTCACATGGGTGCCAGAGGGCACGGCCTTGTTGTTTACATACAACGTGCCATTCTGCCAATAGGCTCCTGACGGTTCGATGATGCCGCAGTTGTCAAGGACCACGGCGGTTAATTTGCTGATGGGTGAGGAGTTACTGCTATAAATGTCGGCAACAACGCTCTTGAGTGTCACCTTGCAGTTGTCATTGCCTGATATACAGGTGCTTTTCGATTCGGCATTTATCTTGACGTTGTCAATGGTTACCGTACTGTTCTTGCCGAAACTCAGACAACTTCCTTCTGTTGCCTTCAGGTTGAGCGTGCCGCCACCTTTGATGGTAAGTGTGTGAGCGTCTCCACCAGAAAAATAAGTGCCTATAGTACTTAGGCGCGAGGTTATGTTGTTGGTTCCCTCTGCAACAATGGTAAAGTCGGTGATGCCGCGGTTGCTGATGGTCGAGCCTAAAGCTCCCTGGCTCTCAAATGTCACGTTCTTCAGGTAGAGCGTTCCCTTGGTGTCGCTCGACTTCACGTAGCGTGCCGCCTTCGAGCCGTCGCCCAAAATATCGGCAGCCGCCCAGTTGTTGACATAGTTTTCGCCCCACAAGATGGGATATTCCTCTGTCTTGGCCACGAGGATGTTCTTCGTCACACGGTCGCCGTTTCCGTTTACCACATAGCCCTTCGACGAGTTGTAGTAGCTGCCTAACGGCGTAGCTATCTGCAAGTCGTTGCCGCCGTCGAAGGTCACGCTCTGGAAATTGCTGATGTCGTCGGTGCGCACCAGCGTGTATGCACCCTGGAATCTTAGTGTGTTGCCCGTCTCGCCATTATATCCGGCAATCTTGCCCGTCTTTATCTTGGCGTTCATAATGGTCAGCTTGTGACCTCCGCGCATAGTTAGACCCGCTTGCGACGACGCGTTCTCGATAGTCAGGGAAATAGCGTCGACCGTCGAGGTGGAGGAGGTAGTGACGGTAGCGTTTTGGGTCAAATATACTGCGCTGTAGTTCGAATGGCCGTAGAGTGTCACGTACGATCCCGACTCTACGTTCAGGTCTGCTATGCGTCCGTCAATACAATTATGTGAACTGGCCTGCGAGACGTTTCTCATGTCGATGGTGGTTCCCGAAGCAAGGGTCAGCGTGTTCTTGCTTGAGTTGTAGCTTGCCTGGCCGCTGATGGTCTTCGCCTTGATGTTGCCGGCATTGAAGTTGTTCACTTGCACGCCGCCCACATAGAGGGCGTACTTGGTAAGCTGGCTTTCAGGCACGACTCTCACGGTCTGATTAGTCACATTGTCGCCGAACGCATCGACGAGCTTCTTGCCCGAAGTGTCATAGGTGGCACCGCTGGGCAAGGCTATAGAGGTTTTGCTCAACGTGACGTTGTCGAACCCACCTATGGCACCGGTAGAGTTGGCGTTGACGGTCAGGTCCAAATTGCCGGTAAGCGCCAGGGTTGCTCCGCTCGAACCATGGACAGGCGCCCAACCATCCTTGCCTTCAGCCGTCACGTATGCTCTGCCACCCGCAGTGGTTAGCTCAAGGTTACAATTGTATGCACTGATGGGGTATCCGCCAGTGGAAGTCATCTTGACAGTCTTGCCGACCGTGAATATAACTGTCATATCGTTGTTCTGCGAACCAATGACAAAGTTACGCGCGGTAAGTGTGGCGGCACCCTCGAAACAAACTGTAAGGCCGCTTACGGTGCGGTTGGAGATGATGCTTCCCAATCCTCCTGAATTGGAATAGGTGATGCCGGCCTTCACGTACAGATACTTTTTGCTGTTGTCATACCAGAAATAGCCGTTGCCAAGGATGTCCTTGGCATTCTTGTCGGTTACCATGGTCTCGCCTACATAGATGCCGTAGTCAGTGGCCTTGGCGGAACTGCTGAAGCCCAATCCTGCTAATACCATTAGTAAGGAAAAGAAAAATGTAATTCTTCTGTTCATAGTGTTCATTTAATTTGTTAACTAATCTTCTTCTATAAAACTAACGGTTATTACACCGCTTTGCATCAGGTAACACCCACGTTACCTGATTTGATGCCACAAATGTACACATTTATTTTGAAAACTCCAACATTATTTGCGAAAAATTGTCTTTCTACCATCATTTTTGTCCTAAACAGCCCCCATTCAACCCACGACGAGGGTGGTGATAGCAGAATCCTGATTTTAAAATACACAGTCCATTTGAGGCCTCATCCGTAGAGTGGCACTTTACGGAGCTAAAGTGGCACTTTTTTGAAATTAAGTGCCACTTTACAATCGTAAAGTGCCACTCTACGGATGAGGCATGTTTCACGCTGATTTTTTTATATATCAAGGTGAAGTACATCAAGTCAATACCTACTTCTTGCTAATCGCGTCTCATTAGAAACACAGCATATCCCGACGGAAAAACACTCAGTTTTGAGTATTGCGCCGTCGGGATTTTCGTCGTACCTTTGCAGCGTGATTTAAACCTTTTAGCCATTAAATAGAAATGAACGCGACAATTGTAGTTTACGGTTCCTCGACAGGAACGTGCGAGGCTATCGCAGAGAAGATAGCCCAGAAGTTAGGTTGTGAGGCCATCAACGTGCAGGATCTCACAGCCGATGTGGTGAAGAACAACCAGAACCTGATCCTCGGCACCTCGACGTGGGGGGCTGGCGAGTTGCAGGACGACTGGTACGACGGTCTGAAGGTGCTGCAGGGGGCTGACCTTACAGGCAAGACCATCGCCCTCTTCGGCTGTGGCGACTGTGAGAGCTATAGCGACACCTTCGTGGGTGGCATTGGTGAGTTGTATAATGGTATCAAGTCCAGCGGTGCCCACTTCGTAGGAGCCGTAGATACCGACGGCTATACCTTCGATGACTCTGAGGCCGTCGTAGATGGTAAGTTTATTGGTCTGCCCCTAGACGACGTGAACGAGGATGACAAGACCGACACACGTATTGATGCGTGGATTGCCGAGATTTCACCTAATTTATAATAAAGAGAGCCTTATGAGACAGACCGAGATCATGCCAATGGAGATGAAAGTGCTGATGAATCACATCTACGAACTCCAAAAGGGAGTGCGCCAGATGGTGCTGTTCACCTGTCCGAAGCAATATGAAGCCTGTGCCACCCGACGGCTCTGCAGTCAGAACATGGACTTCGTGCTCCAACCTGCGGGCAAGAACAACCTGAATTTCTATATTGGTCGCAAGGAATGTCTCAATGCTATCCGCCTCATTGTCACCCGTCCGCTCAACGAGCTGTCGCCCGAAGAGGACTTCATCCTCGGTGCCATGCTCGGCTATGACATCTGTGCACAGTGTGAGCGATACTGCGAGCGGAAAGGTAAATACGGAAATAGGGAGAAACCATCGTATGCCACGATTCTTGCCCCCTAAAGGGGGAGGTTAGGAGGGGGCTTCTCTTGGGGGGGAGGACAAATAGTTCCTCCCCCAAGGGGGAGGTTAGGAGGGGGCTTCTCTTGGGGGAATAAGAGGGGGCTCCCCATTCTGTCACCCTGCCACGCAACTGCTGACGGAGACCGACGAGCCCATTGCCTTCGACTCGGGCCTCAACAACCGCCGCACGTTCAACCGCGTCTTCCGCGACGAGTACGAGATGTCGCCCAGCAATTCCGCCGCGCCAGTCGCGAAAAGGCATAAAACAACCGCAAAAGCCTGCACAACTCGCAAAATATCATTATCTTTGCATCCGAATCCAATAAAGAAAGGAAATAATATGAGTACAGCAACACTGACAAGCCTTCTCGACTATCTCTATGGCACACTCTCACCGAACAATATGCGCTGGGTGGGCGAGCACCTCATAGAGTACGCCAAGAAGGAAGAGGACGAGCAGTTACGTCCCTACACCATGCAGGAGATTGACGATATGCTCGACGAAGCAGAAGCCGCATTCGAGGCCGGCGAATACCTGACTAACGACGAGGTATTCCACCACAAGGAAAAAGTAGCCGTATGAAGATACATTGGCATAAGCGAGCCTCTGCCCAGCTGCATCAGGTGGAAGAATATGTCCTGCGAGATTTCGGCGAGCGTATCCGACAGGAATTCATGGACGAGGTGGAGCAGGCGACACTTTCACTTGCCGACATGCCTACGATGGGCAAGATAGACCCCCTTTTCGTTCATCGTAAATAAACCTACCGCAGCATTATCGTGCGCCGGCTCAATAAGGTGGTATATTATGTTAAGGACGACACCCTTCACATCGCCGCCTTCTGGGATACCAGGCGCGAGCCAAAGGCTCAAGCCAGACAGACGAAGTAGAGGGAATACGCGCCCATCCCCCGCCGACTTTTCGACACGTACCATTTTCCTTTCGCATTTGTATCATTGAGTCCACTTTAAAAAGTCAGAACCATGATTAAGACGGCAAAAAACGGAGCGCAGCCACTCCCCTCCCATCAAGGGGAGGGACAGGGGTGGGGTCTGTAACATCCTGACAGCGAAGAAGATACTGACCCCACCCCCAATTCCTCCCCTACAAGGGAGGGGAGCGGCTGCGCGTAGTTTTTTAGTTGTTGCTTCCATTTGTTGACTTTTTAAAGTGGACTCAGTAATTGAAGTTTCCCACCTAAAAGGCCGAAGGTCTGAGCTACTTCTTCAGCTTGAAGGAATTCTCGATGGATGCAAGCTCTGCCGAGAAGGCCTTGTCTACCTTTAGTCGCTGCTCAATGGTGGAACAGCTGTGGAGCACTGTGGAGTGGTCGCGGTTGCCAATGAGCTGGCCTATGCGTGAAGCAGGCATCTTGGTGTACTTCTGTGCCAGGTACATCGACACCTGGCGCACCATGACATAGTCGCGCTTGCGGCTCTTGCTGAACACATGCTGCTGTTCCACATTGAAGTGCCTGCATACGGTGTCGAGTATGTCGTCGATGGTAAGCGCGTGGTTGTTCACTTTAATGGCGCGCTTGATTACCCGCTCCGCCAATCGCATGTCGACATGTGAATTATAGACGATGGAATTCACCAGCAACTGGTTGATGACACCCTCCAAGTCGCGCACGCTTCCATTAGCGGTCTCTGCAATAAACTGTATGACGTCGGCAGGAATGTTCAGGCCGTCGCGACGGCACTTGGCATTGAGAATGTCAATGCACAGCTGTACGTTGGGTTTTTCCAGCTCTGCCACGAGTCCGCACGAGAAGCGTGTGAGCAGGCGGTCCTTGACACCCTGCAGGTCAACGGGTGGGCGGTCGGAAGCAAGGATTATCTGCTTGCGCAGGCGGAAAAGATGGTCGAAGATGTGGAAGAACGTGTCGAGGGTTCTCGGCGACGAAGCCCACTCCTGTATGTCGTCGACTATCAGCACGTCGATGGTCTGATAGAAGCAGATGAAGTCGTTGACGGTGTTCTTGCGCACGGCATCGGTATACTGTACCTGGAACAGACGTGCAGACACATAGAGCACCCGTTTCTGCGGATAGCGCTCCTTGCAGTGTATGCCTATGGCGTTGATGAGGTGGGTTTTCCCGCATCCCGAAGGCCCGAAAACGAAGAAGGGGTTGAACATCGACTTTCCCGGATGGTCGGCAATGGAGAGTCCCACTGTCCGCGGCAGCTTGTTGGAATCTCCTTCAATGAAGTTCTCAAAGGTTTTCTTCAGGTCGAGCTGCGGGTCAAGCTCCTGCAGCGTGGCGGTGTCGAGCACCGATGGCGACTTGTTGACAAAGCTGCTGTAAGGCACCGGCGAAATGTCGGCTGTCTTGTCGTCGACAACGGTAGTGGTTACGTTCTGGTCACGCACCTCCAATATACGGTAGTTGAGCACCACGTCGGCTCCGAAGCACCTTACCAGGACTGCTCTCATAAGTGAGGAGAAGTACTGCTCTAGATACTCGTGGAAGTAATGGCTGGGAATCTGGATCAACAGCGTCCTGCTGGCTTCTGAGTAAGACTCGAAGACAATAGGCTCGAACCAGGTGGTGTATTGCTGCTCTGTTACGTTTGCCTTGATAAGTTTTAGGCAGTTGTCCCAAAGCGCCTTGTGACTGTTGATCATTGGGCGTTTACTTATTTATAATTATGTGTCGTTACTTTTTTCGGAATGCTTGCTTAGGTGTGCATCTCATTTCCGAGTGCAAAGGTAGTACATCTTTTTGAATTAAACAAATCTCCAAAAAGGAACACTGAGCGGGTTTCACACGTAAGTGGCTATATTAAGTGAGGTTACAGCGTTTCACATTTCCGCTCCAGCAAAGGTGGACTTGCACAATTGCAAGTATCTGAACAACAGTGGCTTTTACGGCTTTTCCCCTGTGACACAAAACACGCCGCCAATACTTTTGCAAAAGTTCAGAAGTGTGGCACTCTTAGGCTGTTACGCTTTCCTCTCGAAGAGTGCCGCGAACTTCTTTCCTATTTAGACGAATTTAAAATTACTTATCTTTTTTGCCAAACACGGAGAAATGCACGTAGCGCTTAGGATGCTGTTTGAGGTCTATCATAAGCGAGTCGGCATGAGCCACCGTGGCATTGAGATTATTGTAGAGGCTCTGGTCGCGCATTAGCAGTCCCAAGGTTCCGTTGTTGCTGTTGAGGCGTGAAGTCATTTCTTCCACATTGCTGAGCGTGGCGTCGACCTTTGCCAATGTTCCGGCCACGTCGAGCTGGCTGAGGTTGCGCGTCAGCGTCTCGGTGTTGTTAAGCACTCCGTCGGCCTTGCCTAACATCGAGGGCACCTGGCTGTTGAGTGTGGCTGACAAGCGATGAAGCTCATTGGTGGTGGTGGTGAGGTTGGCCGTGATGCCCTCTATGTTCGTCAGCGAGTTGCGCAAGGCAGGGTCTGCCAGCAGAGCATTTACGCTGGCAAGTATGGAGTCGAGCTTGGGCAGCATCTGCTCCACTGTGGGCAGCATTGCCGACACCTTTCCCATGGCCCCTTCATGGGTGCCTCCGGAAATGGTGTCGCCGGGAGACAGGAACGATGTCATGTCATCGGCGAGTATCAGCTCCACCTTGACGTTGCCCAACAAGTCGCTTGCTATCTCCGCGACAGTACCCTTTGGAAGGCGAAGCTTCGGGTCGATGCCCACATTTGCCATTATTTGCCCCTGCGTGTCGTAGTTGTAGTCAATGCTCTCCACTACTCCTACCTTGAAGCCGTTGGCATAGACGGGACTTGACGCAGACATGCCGCTGACGTCGCTGAAGCAAACCACATAATTGTTGTTGTTGGAGAACATGCTAACACCCTTCAGGAACTTCATTCCGAAGAAAAGCACCACAAGCCCAACAATGGCAACCAGTGCAATCTGTACCTCTTTAGTAAAGAATTTCATATTCGTGCTGTTATTTTCTTCCTTTGTTTCTGTTATACTCTTTTCTCGCGGCATTGATGTCCATTTTCTCTGTTCCGCGGAATGCCACGACAAACGCCTGCGGGAACTTGCCGGAAAGTGAGCGGCGGAGCCTGTTCATCTCGTCATAGTCGGTGGACTCTCCTACGGTGTACTTTATCATGCCGCCTTCCTGGTAGCTGCTGACGCCCGTTACTCCCTTGAACTGCGAGCTGTTGGCCTTCTGCTTCGTTGAGCTGGCAAGTATCTGCACTTTGAACACAGGAGCATCCTTTGGAGAGTCCTTGACGACATTCTCTGTAGCCTGCGGCTCTGTCACCTTCTTTGGCTCATTCTCCCTTTGCTGTTCTGGCTCCTTCTTGTTGTCTTCCGTTTTCCTGCTGTCGGCATCTTTCTTGTCGTCCATGGCGGAAGCGGTCTGTCCTACGGTGTCGGCTGCTTCGGGCTTAGTTGTTGGCGGCACAATGGTTGGCACCACTACCGGCTTGGCCTCATCAGCGCCTTTGTATGGCACTTTTGACTGGGGGTTTCCTTTTTTTTTATACTCTACAAATGCCTGGTAGATGCCACGCCCCATGGCATCAACGCCTGCCGCGGAGTTCAGGTATCGCTCCTCGTCGGGGGTGGTGATGAAGCCAAGCTCTATCAGGCAGCTGGGCATGGATGTCTCGCGCAATACCAGGAACCCCGCCTGCTTCACGCCCTTGTTCTGGCGCCCTGCCGTAGAGCACACCTTCTGCTGCACCAGCTTGGCCATCTCCACGCTTTGCGACATGTGCTGGTCTTGCATAAGCTCGAAGATGATGTAGCTCTCGCTCGATTTCGGGTCGAATCCCTTATAGCGCTGCTTGTAGTCGTTTTCTATCTCTATGACGGAGTTCTCACGCATGGCCACGTCAAGGTTGTCGCTGGCGCGGTGCATACCCAAGGTATAGGTTTCCAGTCCTCTCGATATGCGCCCCTTCTCCAAAGCATTGGTGTGTATGGACACAAACAAGTCGGCCTTGTTCCTGTTGGCTATGGTCGCCCGGCCCTCCAAGGTTACGAAGACGTCGGTCTTGCGGGTATAAATCACCTTCACGTCGGGGCAGTTCTGCTCAACATAGCGGCCGAAGGCCAGGGCCACATTCAGGTTGATGGTCTTCTCCTTTGAAAAAGCTCCTGTTGCGCCTGCATCCTTACCACCGTGTCCGGCATCAATGACGAGCACGAAGTTCTTGCCTGCTGCGCCGACTGTCAGGGTCAGTGATAAGACAAATACGATGGATAATATCTTTCTGTACATCTTTGTTGCTGATTAAAGGTGCAAAATTACTCTTTTCCTGAGAAAGCCACAACATTCAGTGCTGAGTTTTATCATTTATTAAGTGAATTTCCACGCTTGCGCCCCAGCAGTCGGCGCCCATGGGCGGGTTGCTCTTCGTCAGCGTCATGTCTATGGATGCCGCCTGTGGCACTGCCTGCTCTATGGCTGAGGCTATGCGTCCGGCCACATGCTCAATCAGTGCCGAGGGAACGGCCATCTCCGTCTTCACCAGCTCGTAGAGCGTGGCGTAGTCCAGTGTGTCATGTATGCTGTCGCTGCTCATGGCCTTTTCCACATTGAAGCCAACGCGCAGCGTCACGGTATACCATCCCCCCACCCTGCGCTCTTGCGGCAGCACCCCGTGGTAGGCATAGAAACGCATGTCGTTCAAGCAGATGTAAGATGACTGCACCTTCATTGCCACATTATTATATATATATAGACGTTATCCGCATCGGCTGGCGCCGCAGTTCTTGCAGATGAGGCATCCCTCCTGATAGACAAGTGACTCGCTGCCGCAGACGGGGCACTTCTGCCCCTTGGCCTCGGTGCCGTCGGTAACATACTTCTTCAGTGCGCGCTCCACGCCGTTCTTCCACGTGTTGATGCTCTCCGACTGCAGTTGCAGCGATGACACGAGCTTTATTACGTGGTCAATGGGCATGCGGTAGCGTAGCACTCCGGAGATGAGCTTGGCATAGTTCCAGTATTCGGGGTTGAACTTTTCCGACAGGCCTTCGACCGTGGTCTTGTAGCCTCGCTTGTTCTCAAACTGAAAATCGTAGCGCTTGGTGCCGTCGGGATTCACGTTCTTTATTATCTTGCCCTTGGTGACGGTCTTTGGCAGCAGGATCCCCTCCTCGTCGTCCTGTAGGCCAGTGAATATCTCGTACGGGTAACCGTCGAGCAGTCCCACCAGTGCCACCCATTTCTCCTTGTTGTTCTGGAATCGCACCACGTCGCACTCCAGCACCTGAGGCCTCACCTCGGTCACCTCCGGGCGCTTGCAGGGTGCCGGCTCCGGCTTTTTCTCCTCAATGTTGTTGTCCTTCACCTCATCCTCGTCCTTCTGCTTCTTCTTGTCTCCGCTCTTCTTCACGCTTATCATCACCCCGGCGCGGCTGCCGTCGCGGTAGATGGTACAGCCCTTGCACCCGCAGCGCCATGCCTCGACATAGAGCCTGTTCACGAGTTCCTCGTCAACATCGTTGGGAAGGTTCACGGTG
The DNA here is from genome assembly GCA_017449025.1 of Prevotella sp. Taxonomy (GTDB): domain Bacteria; phylum Bacteroidota; class Bacteroidia; order Bacteroidales; family Bacteroidaceae; genus Prevotella. The sequence continues at coordinate 32,213 of JAFSKJ010000071.1, forward strand.
ACGCTTATCGAGTGGTCCACCCACTTCTGTATGGCTCCCTGCATGCGCACCTTCATAAGCCAGTCCACATCGTTGGCCGTGGCTTTGTTGTATGGCGACATGGCCACAAGGTTATCTATCTCCTCCTGCGAATAGCGCTTTGTCGAGTCTATGCCACTCACCTGCATCCACTTGAGGAACTTCGGGTGGTATACGATGTACTCCTCGAAGGAGTCTCCCACCTCGTCAACGAAGTCAACGTGGACATTGGTGTCGCCGGGGTTCACCTTGCGACGGCGCTTGTAAACGGGCATGAACACGGGTTCTATGCCACTGGTGGTTTGAGTCATGAGCGACGTGGTGCCCGTAGGGGCAATGGTAAGGCAGGCAATGTTCCGCCGGCCGTACTTCACCATATCGTCGTAAAGCTTGCCGTCGGCATCCTTCAGCCTGAGTATGAAGGGGTTGTCCTGCTCACGGGCAGCATCGTAGATGGCAAAGGCACCACGCTCACGGGCCATCTGCACGCTCGAGCCGTAGGCTGCCAGTGCCAAGGTGCGGTGGACGCTCACCGAGAAGTCGGTGGCCTCCTGTGTGCCGTAGCACAGTCCCATGGCAGCTATCATGTCGCCCTCGGCGGTGATGCCCACGCCGGTGCGGCGCCCCTTGGAACTCTTGTCCTTAATTTTCTCCCACAAGTGCAGTTCGGCGCCTTTCACCTCTATCGACTGTGGGTCGCTCTCTATCTTCTCCATGATGGCATCTATTTTCTCCAACTCCAGGTCAACGATGTCGTCCATCAGCCGCTGGGCCTTGGCCACGTGTTCGCGGAATAGGTCGTAATCGAAGTAGGCATCCTTGGTGAAGGGGTTCACCACGTAGCTGTACAGATTGATGCTCAGCAAGCGGCAGGAGTCGTAGGGGCAGAGGGGTATCTCGCCGCACGGATTGGTGCTCACCGTACGGAAGCCTAAGTCGGCATAGCAGTCAGGAATGCTCTCGCGAAGTATGGTGTCCCAGAACAGTACTCCCGGCTCGGCGCTCTTCCATGCGTTGTGTACAATCTTCTCCCACAGCTGCTTGGCCTGTATCTCCTTCTTCACGTCGGGGTTATCGCCCGTTATCGGGAACTGCTGCACGTAGGTATTGTCCTCAGTGGCGGCCTTCATAAACTCATCGTCTATTTTCACCGACACGTTAGCACCTGTCACCTTGCCCTCGGTCATCTTGGCATCGATGAAAGCCTCCGAGTCAGGATGCTTGATGCTCACGCTGAGCATCAGCGCACCGCGCCGTCCGTCCTGTGCCACCTCGCGCGTACTATTACTATATCGCTCCATGAATGGCACCAGTCCGGTAGACGTCAGGGCGGAGTTGTTCACCGGCGAGCCTTTGGGGCGTATGTGACTAAGGTCATGCCCCACCCCGCCGCGGCGCTTCATCAGCTGAACCTGCTCCTCGTCAATCCTCATCACGGCACCGTAGGAGTCGGCGTCGCCGTCGAGGCCTATCACGAAGCAGTTCGACAACGAGGCAATCTGGTGGTTGTTGCCTATTCCCGTCATCGGACTGCCTGCCGGTACAATATATCTGAAATGGTCCAACAGGTCGAAGATCTCCTCGGCCGTCATCGGGTTTGAGTAGTTTTTCTCTATGCGCGCAATCTCGTTGGCTATGCGCCAGTGCATATCCTGTGGTGAGCACTCATAAATGTTTCCGAAACTGTCTTTCATCGCGTACTTGTTCACCCATACGCGGGCGGCCAGCTCATCGCCGCCAAAGTAGGTTAATGAAGCCTGATAGGCTTCCTCGTAAGTGTAAGTTTGCATGATTGGTAAATTTTTGCCTGCAAAGTTACACATAAGTTTTCTATTACGGAAAACTTTTCTCGTTTTTCTTTCGAAAAAGTTTTCCGTTTCGGCAAACTCCACTCTCACGCCCCATGCTCAGAGGCAGTGAAGGGGAAGGTAACAATTCGCCCCGATGCGTCGCGAGCGCATCGGGGCGAATGGGTTTTGCGGAACAGGGGAAGTCTGTTACTTCACCACCACCTTCCTGCCGTTTACCACATACACGCCCTTCTTCTTAGGCAGCGCACCTACGCGCTGTCCGCCGAGGGTGTACACACTCCCCTCGCCCTTAAAGTTCCCCTCGCCCTTTGGAGAGGGGTTAGGGGTGAGGCTGGGGGTGAGGCTATCGATGCCCGTCGGTGTGCCCTTGACAGTGTATGTCACGTCTTCAGTCGGTGAGGAGGCGGATGCGCCTTCCTGCACCAGGAGTATATTTGTCAGTTTGATGTCGCCACCCTTGAATTTACTGTCGGCCGTTAACTTGACACGGATAATAGCCCCCTGGGTTCCGCTGACAGCTTTGGCAGAATTGTTATACCCTAAGACAAAAATTCCTTCTTCTGATGAACTGTTGTCACGTGAAATAATACTCCAATCTGTTGTCCTGCCCGTGGTTGAGATGCCGTATGCCCCGTTCGTCTTTGCCACAGACAAGCCCTCTGGCAGATGCAGGTTAAACTGGAAGGAATAAATCTTTTCATCGGGGTTGTTAAGGTCTATAAGCATAAACTTTGTCTCGCCGCCCTTGATGGAAAAATCCTCTATGCTCAGGCTCGACGTGCTTGCTGCTTGCTTTTCCGTAAAATACCCCGGCTGTCCTTCCTTGTCGATGCAGGCATACTCCACGCCCACATGGCTTGCATCATACTTCGTACCATTGCCGCCAATAAGGCTGGTGCAGCCATAGAACACATTTTTTCCTGAGGTTACCTTGGCTGTGCTCCAGTTTTCTTCACTGGCATAAATTGCCTTCAAGCCATAGCAGTTATAGAACATACCAGACATGCTCGTCACGTTGTCCGTCTTGAATCCGCTCACATCAAGGCTCGTCAGGCTGGAGCAGCCATAGAACATGTAGCTCATGTAAGTCACGTTGTCGGTATGCAGGTTCTTCATTCCTGTGATGGCAGTCAGAGAAGAACATTTGTAGAACCAGTAGGCGGTGCTGGTTGGCCGGTAGTTAGCAAACGAAGCATCAATGACGGCAGTCGTAGCGGTGCTGTATGTGGCACTTGAGTAAGTATCATTAATACTAACACCTCCTCTGCTTGCCTTGTTGCCGTCGTAATAGAAGGTCACGGTCTTTCCGTCGCTGCTAAGCACGGCGTAAGGCTCGGGAACTGCTTTTGCCGTCACGGTCAGCGTGCCGCTGACGTAGCTGATGCTGTAGTTCTGCGCCTCGGCGCCGCTAACGGTCACGGGATAGGTGCCGGCGGGGCTGCTGGTGGTGGCTTCGCAGCTGACGGTAGGCTGCTTTGTCAGCACGCTCTTCGTCTCTCCGTTCTTGAAGCCGCTGAAGGTGGGGGTGAACGTCGGGTTGGCACTGCCCTCCTGCTTTGTATAGTTGCCCGCGCTGATGGTCAGCGGAGCGCGAGTAACGGTCAGCGTGCCATTGACCAGATTTACCGATGAGTTGCTCACCGTTCCCTTCTGAACCACAATGTCGTAACTGCCTATTGGCGAAGTGGCCTTGGCACTGCAGGAAAGTACGGGCTGCCCCGACGTGATGGTTCCGCTAACCACGTCGTATTCGAGCACAGGGTTGGTATCGCCATACTGGCGTGTGACGCCTCGTGCAACGATTGTCACAGCATCGGCAGCATTGTCAACACCTGTCTGACTGCCCGAAGGCTCCGTAGGGCTGTTGGGCGAGTAGATGAATCGGGCGGTCAGCGTGGTGGCCTGGCCGGGCATGGTATATGAGAATGAGGCGTTGCTGCTCAGTTGCTCTCCTGTTGCCGAGAACCAGCCCGCGAACTGATAACCCGTGGCGGGCGTGGCCTTCAGGGTCAGCGTGGTACTCTCTTTCGTCTTTGTGCCGCTGGTGCGGTTGAAGGTACCGCTACCCACGGGGCTGGCCACCAAGTAAAGCGGGAACTCTGGCGTGATGACCTGCGGCTCGGCGGGGTTCGTGGGATTATAGTCCGGCTTCTGATACTCAAACACGGCCACATACTCCACGTCCTCGGCAGGCATCGTCACCTTGAACGATGCGGAGGTCTGGCTCTGCTGCACGCCGTTCTTGGTCCAGTACTTCAGCACGTAGTTGGTCTTGGCTGTGGCCTTCACCGTCACCGACGTGCCCTCGGCATACTCGCCGCTGCCGCTCGTCGTGGCACCCTCGGCGGGCTGCGCCTTCACCGTCAGCCTATACTTCACCGACGGCTCGGGCGGGTTTGTCGGGTCCAGCGTACCGTTCTGTGCGCTGGCAACGATCGTCGCCAGCAGCACTATCATTGTAGAAAGAAATCTCTTCATACTCTTATCCCTTTATCAAAGTAATTTCGGATTATTTCTGATAAAGAAACCATACTACTTTCTGATTACTTTCTTCGACGAGCCATTGCTTTCCTTCACAATGTACGCGCCTTTCTTCATGGTTGGAGACTCAATGCGGCAGCCCTGCATGTCATAGACCACTTTTTCATTGTTCAATTCTTCTTTCTCCATTTCAGCTATGCCTGTAGGCGTGCCGTTCATGCCGAGTACCAGCGTGAAGCGACTATCGAAGGTGCCCGCCTCGGTGCTGAAGGTGTACGCACCGTTGGACAGGTCGTGGGTGATGCCAAGCTCATTGTCGCGGAGATAGACAGGGCAGTCCATGCGCGTGGCGCTGATGGTCAGCATGCCATTCCCGTCGGCCACGTAGCCGAGGCTAACCTCGCCCTGCGGACGCTCGTTGATGGCATATTGTGTACCCTCTGCGTCGAGGGTGTAGAGCTGTGCTTCCTGTCCGTCGGCAAAGAACTTGGCGGCGTCGCAGTCCATCTCGTAGGCGGTGCCTTTGGCTTCATTGTATACCACGCGGGTCTGGTCGCTAACCTGGTCGCCACTGCCGATGGCGAGGTTCACTATCGAGCGGGCCGACACCTCGCCAGCTTCTGCACGGGCGGTGGCGGCGGCCTGAGCCTCTACTGTCTGCAGGTAAGTATAGCGGCCTGTGGCAGGGAAGCTGATGGCGGCAGTGCCCTCGGGCTTCTGCACGAAGAAGGCCTGGAAGGGCTGCAGGTAGTACTGGTCGTCGCCGGGACGGACAGCCTGGTAGGCAGAGCCTGTCCACACGGTGATGGGAGCGGTGTAGCCTGTCTGGTTGATGTCGTAGTAGCTGGGGAAGGGGTTGCCGACAAGGTTCCATGAGGCATTGGCGGTGCTCGCGGCGGCGTAGGTAGCCAGGGCATCCTGGCGGTTGGCACCGCTGAAGTCCATGTCGGCCTTCTCCACCATCAGCGTCAGCGTGCCGTCGGTGTTGGTCTGGAAGATGTAGCCCTGTCTGGCGTTCAGGTAGCTGCCTGTCACGTTCTTCCAGCCGCCCTTGCCGTTAGTGGCACGCTCCGCACCGTCGTAGTAGCGGAAGACGAAGTCGCCCGGTGACATGACGTTGCTCAGCTTCACGCGGAACGGGAACGTCACGAAGTACCACTTGTTCTTCGCCACCGTGATGTCGAAGTAGAGCTTCTCCACCGTCAGGTTATTGTTGGCGATTATGCTGGCACTCGTTGTGGCGTTGCTGGCAAAGTGAATCGTTTTCAGGTTCACTGAATTATTAGTCTGCACAACTAAGCCCGATCCTGCGTTCAGGTCTACGTCGGGTGTAGTGCTCAGCGTTCCAAGGGCATCGGTAAATATATAGTCCTGATTCAAGTAGAAGTACTCATACGTATATTCGTTGTCTTCGACAACGTGCGCAAAATTACTCCATTCTGTATCCCAGTAATAGTTGTTATAGGCCATAGACGGCACATGCAGTGTAGCTGATTCCCAGTTGCTGAAGGTACTTGTAGTAATGGAAGTCGGCTCTATGGTATAGACATAGTAATCGTTCAGACTGGTACAACCGCTAAAAGCGTTTCTACCAATAGTGCGGATGGAAGACGGCAAATGGATTGACTTGAGTGAGGTACAGCCCTCAAAATCACATTCTGGAATGGTTTCCAGGTGTGCAGGCAGACTGATTGTCTCCAGGCTTGTACAATCTGTAAAAGTTCTTCCACCTAACGATTTTATTGTTGATGGTAGGTTTATTGACTTCAGCGATTTGCAGTCATTAAAGCAACACCAAGGAATCTCTGTCAGTCCTTCTGGAAGTATAACACTTTCAAGTGCGTAACAACTCATAAAGGCCCAACTGCCAAGACTACGGCATGACTTTATCTCTACACTCTTTAACTGAAAACAATTCAGGAAAGCTTTAGCCTCGATAGTTTCTACACTTTGGGGGAGTATGAGTGATGAAATTGGATTTGCACCACTATAAGGGCTTCCCGAAAATGCGCCAGTGCCTATACGTTTTAAGTCTTTGGGGAGGGTGAGTTCTGAGATTGCTGCTCCAGAAAAAGCACCGTCGTCTATATCTTCGCATGTTTCCATGGAGACGGACTTGAGATTGTAGCAATAACTGCTTTTAGTATTGCCGGCTATTCCCCCCGAGAATGCGCCCTTTCCTACCTTCTTTAGGCCTTTCTTCAAGTGTACCTCCTGCAAATTTGCACATCCGTTAAAGGCATTAGTACCTATGGTTTCCAAGCCTTCTTGAAATTCGACCGTCCGCAAACCATCACAGTCAAAAAATGCAGAAGATCCTATTGAGAGAATGGTTTTTGGCAATTTGACACTAATGAGCCTGTCAATATCTCCAAAACCATATTGAGGAAATACATTCTTTTGAGTGGTATAGTTTTCATAGAAGTTATAACTGTTGGCTTCAATGCTACAATCTGTCAAATCAAGATAATGCAGATTATACATTTTATTGCGCATAATCATGAAGTCATAGCTATTGATGGAACCCTTTATTGTAAGACTTATCACATTTCCAAGGTTCTCTTCGCCAATTACTTGGTGAACACCGGAACCATTAGACTGTGCAATTGCTGTAATGCTGTATTCTTTTTTAACGCTTTGACTGATAATACGCAAAGCGTTGTCCTTCCATCCATCGGCTTCACGATAGGCCTCGACACTTGCAGCAGGTACCACAAAAGTAAAGTCTGCGCTAAAAGAATGGCCATTGAAACTCAATGTAGGCGGTGTTGGGGCATTGATTATTACCGTGCCTTGTCCTGTCATTCCATAAGAATTGGAAATGTACTTGATTGTGGCTGGAAGTGTAATGCTGGTACATTTTGCAAAATAATGATCATAGGCATAGAGAGAGATGGCCTCGATGGTGCAAGCCTCGGACCCATTGTACACCGTCTGCGGCACAATGATGCTCTCACCGTAACCTTCTGCCTTTTGGATAGCCCACAGCTTCTGCGATTCGCCATCTATGGTGTAAGTATTCTGGCTGAACGTCCATGTCACGCCGTTGCTGTCCTTCCACTCGTATGCTAATGCCTTGGTGGGTGCGAGCATACAAAAAGCAAATAACAAGAATAATGTTCTTCTCATGATTGTCATAGTTTTAAGTTAATAAATAATTCTTTTTCACTTCACTCCACAGCAGAAGCGCAGGACTGCTTTTGCCAGTTCCGAATTGGAGGTCGTAGGAAAACCTACGTTTCCACTTCGCAAGTATAGAGCATAACGCTTCTCTGCCGGGCGGATCCTTCCCGCCACGGCTGCAAATTTACGCAAAAAAGGCGAAAGTGCAAAACTTTCGGCAGGAAAATTTCGGGCATGTACACAAAAATCGTTTTCTGTAGGGACTTACTTCATGTATGTCCGATTCTATGCGGTATTGCGGACATACATAAAGTAAGTCCCTACGATAAATCTGACGGAAAACGATGCCGTAGGCATCAGATAGGGGTAGCCAGCCATACAGCCGTGCCGTAGGTACGGCGAAATGGCTGGGAAGACGGTGGCGGTTATGGGCGTGCCTTTAGGTACGCGACAATATGCGCGGA
>JAFSKJ010000072.1 GCA_017449025.1 Prevotella sp.
GGAGGGGTTGGGGGTGGGGTCAGTATCTTCTTCGCTGTCAGGATGTTACAGACCCCACCCCTGCCCCTCCCCTTGATGGGAGGGGAGTGGCTGCGCTCCGTTTTTTGCCGTCTTAATCATGATTTTGACTTTTTAAAGTGGACTCAATCATTTTATTTTTTATAAAGTATCCATTTCTTTTATGCATTCGGACACTGCGGTTACCGAGCGTAGACGCTTTCAGCGTCTTTCAACCGCACAGCACGTAATTTTTCTTCTGCCAACATGACTGAGGGGCAGCAACACTCTCCAAAGGGCTAAGGAAAAGAATAAAGTGCTGCAAATAAGCATTTGCAGCACTCATCTTTCTTTTCATACCAGCGCGACTCTGTCGCCACGCTTTTGGTATATTGAGTACCCAGAGCCGGGGTCGAACCGGCACGGGTTTCCCCACTGGTGTTTGAGACCAGCGCGTCTACCGATTCCGCCATCTGGGCTTGCGGTTATTGCCGTGTACTCGCTGGAAAGCGGGTGCAAAGTTACAAAATAAAATTGAATTGCCAAAGATTTCTGATAAAAAAGTTAAAATACTTTGCTGATATGCATTATTTTGTCTAACTTAGTGGCCTGAAAAACATGTTTTTATGCTTACCAAATAAAAATGACCATAGGAAAAGATACACATTTTTGCGTTATATTGGCTGGCGGAAAGGGTCGCCGGCTGTGGCCGAGCAGCCGCGAGGCGAGGCCGAAGCAGTTCATTGATTTCTTCGGCATAGGCCGCACCCAGCTGCAACAGGCTTTTGACCGTATGAGGGGCATTGTGCCTGACGAGAACATTTTTGTATGCACTCAGGCTGAGTATGCCCACTGGGTGTGGGAGCAACTGCCGGAGCTGCCGCACGACAATGTGCTGGCGGAGCCTGTGGCCCGCAACACGGCGCCGAGCGTGGCGTGGGCTGCCTATCGCATATCGCATATATGCCCCGAGGCGCGAATCATCATCCTGCCGTCGGACCAGGCTGTTTTCGGCGACGAGCTGTTTCTGCGCGACGTTCGTGAGTGTTTCGACTTCGTGGCTCAGAGCGACTGCCTGATAGCCATGGGTGTCAGGCCTACGCGTGACGAGCCGGGCTACGGATACATACAGATGGGCGACCTCACGCGCGTCACCAATCTCTTCAGCGTGAAGTCGTTTACGGAGAAGCCTGAGCGCGCCTTCGCGCGCATGTTTGTAGATAGCGGTGAGTTTCTGTGGAACACCGGCATCTTCATGTCTAACGTGGGGTATCTGGTGAAGAGTCTTCGCAGCATGCTGCCTGCGGTGCTGCGCATCATTGACGGTGAGGGTGTTTCCATCTCGCTCGACGAGGAGCGCAGGTATGTGGAGGAGAATTTCTCGAAGTTCCCAAACCTTTCGATAGACAACGGTATCCTGGAGCTGTCGGACAATGTGTATGTGATGCGGTGCAGCTTCGGATGGGCGGACATGGGCACGTGGCACTCTGTCTACGAGTCGATGAGCCATGCTGCTGGCGACAATGTGACGGTGGACTCGGTGGTGGTGGCGGAGGACTGCCGCAACAACATCTTCAAGCTGCCTAAGGGCAAGATTGCGGTGGTGAACGGATTGGACGGATATATTGTTGCCGACACGGAGAATGTGCTGCTCATCTGCAAGAAAAGCGACTCCTCGGCGCTGGTGAAGAAGTATGTGAACGAGGTGGGGATGAGGTATGGCGACGACTACGTGTAGAGTTAATTTGTGATAAATAGGCTGCGGTTGGCAAAAAAATGCGTAATTTTGCAGCCCACAAACCAATAGTGTGACGATGGCAACGATACTTCACATAGACACGAGCACTGATGTGTGCTCGGTGGCCGTTTCTGAAGACGGACGGGTGATCTGCGACGATTACGACGACTCTGGCCTTAACCACGCCGAGCGGTTGGGTTCGTTTGTGGACGAGGCTCTCTCTTTTGCCGACAGCCATGCCATTCCCCTTGATGCCGTGGCAGTAAGCTGCGGACCCGGTTCGTACACGGGGCTGCGCATAGGCGTTTCCATGGCCAAGGGTGTGTGCTATGCGCGCTCGCTGAAACTGGTGGCCGTGCCCACATTGCAGCTGATGTGCGTGCCTGTGCTGCTGCGCGAGGCTGTTGCTGACGACAGCGCGCTGCTCTGCCCAATGATTGATGCGCGACGCATGGAGGTCTACGCTGCGCTCTACGACCGCAGCCTGAGGACTGTCCGCGAGACGGGCGCCGACATTGTTGACGGGCTGACCTACAAGCAGTGGTTGGACGAGCGCCCAGTATACTTCTTCGGCAATGGCGCCAGGAAGTGCATGGAGGCCATCAACCACCCGAACGCGCACTTTATTGAGGGGATAAGGCCGCTGGCCAAGTGGATGATGCCGCTGGCCGAGCGCCGATGGCTGAATAGTCAGTTCGAAGACGTGGCCTATTTCGTGCCCTTCTACTTGAAAGACTTTGTGGCAAAGATGCCCCGCAACCCTCTAATATGAAATCACAATTGACAATTCACTATTAACAATTTAATGGTACGCAAAGACGCTAAGGCGCCAAGTTTTTTTCTTTGTGTCTTTGCGTACAAATTGACAAATTCACAATTCACAATTGACAATTAACGATGGACATAAAAGGATTAGACTACAACACTAAGCGTGAGAGGCTGATAATGGCCGAGTATGGCCGCGAGATACAGAAAATGGTGGACCACGCCGTGGCCCTTCCCACCAAGGAGGAGCGCATGGAGTGTGCACGAACCATTGTGCGGCTGATGAAAACCAAGGTTGAAGGCGACAATGGGGGCTCCGACCAGGAGCGTGCCTTGTGGGACCACCTCTATATTATGAGCCATGAACAGCTTGACATTGACTGGCCTTACGATGTGAGCGACGTGGAGAAGAGCCTTACCAAACCTCAGCCCATGGCCTTGCCGAAAGGCAAACCGGGCTTGCGCCACTACGGACGACTGGTGGAGGAGCTATGGAAAAGGCTGAGTGAGATGCCGGAGGGTGAGCAGCGCGACACGCTGGCCTGCTACACGGCTAACCAGATGAAGCGTGACTTGGCTATATGGGGTCATGGCACCATTGACGACGAGAAGGTGGTTGACGACCTGGCACACTTCACTAACGGCATCATAAGGCTTGACCTGCAGAACTTCACCTTCGAGAAGGTGACGCCAATGGCTGCTGAGGGCGGCAAGCGCAAGCGCAAGAAATGAGACTCCTTACAAGCGTTAACAAAACTCCTGACAGATGGCAGCATTTATGATTGAAGGCGGGCACCTGCTGAGCGGAACCATCACCCCGCAGGGTGCCAAGAACGAAGCCCTTGAGGTGATCTGCGCCTCGTTGCTCACTAACGACGAGGTGACCATAAGCAACATACCGAACATCCGCGACGTGCAGAACTTGATGCGGCTGCTCAGGGACATCGGGGTGAGGGTGAAGGGCGGAGCGGATGGCTGTTTCACCTTTCAGGCCGACGCCCTTAACCTTGACTATTTGGAGAGCGACGCTTTTGTGCGCAGCTGTGCTGAGCTGAGGGGCTCAGTGCTGATGATAGGCCCGCTGTTAGCACGCATGGGCAAGGCTGTCATCACCAAGCCGGGCGGCGACAAGATAGGCCGAAGGCGCTTGGACACCCACTTCCTGGGCTTTGCCAAGCTGGGGGCTAAGTTGAACCACGTGGAGGGGCGCAATGTCTACGAGATAACTGCCCTGCCATCTGCAGGCGCCACCGGTTCGTGGCGCAACTCGCTTAGGGGTACGTACATGCTGCTCGACGAGGCCTCAGTCACTGGCACTGCCAACATTGTGATGGCCTCGGTGATGGCGCGCGGCACCACCACTATATATAATGCTGCCTGCGAGCCGTACATTCAACAGCTGTGCCACATGCTGAACAGCATGGGGGCAAACATAAGCGGCATAGGCTCGAACCTGCTCACCATTGTTGGCGTAGACGCCCTGCACGGCACCACGCACAGGGTGCTGCCCGACATGATTGAGGTTGGGTCGTTCATAGGTATGGCTGCCATCGTGGGCAACGGCATACGCATCAAGGACGTGTCGCTGCGCGACCTTGGCCCCATTCCCGACACCTTCCGGCGCTTAGGCGTGAGGGTAAAGGCTGAGGGCGATGACTTGTGGATTGCCCGCCAGAGGCATTACGAGATACAGTCGTTTATAGACGGCACCATCATGACACTGGCCGACGCGCCATGGCCTGGACTCACTCCCGACCTGCTGTCGGTGCTCATCACCGTGGCCACCCAGGCGCGCGGCTCTGTGCTCATACACCAGAAGATGTTTGAGAGCCGCCTCTTCTTCGTTGACAAGCTCATTGACATGGGCGCACAAATCATACTCTGCGACCCGCACCGAGCCGTTGTCGTGGGCCACGACCGTAAGGTAACCCTTCGCGCCCAGCGCATGTCCAGCCCCGACATACGCGCCGGCATCGCCCTGCTCATTGCCGCCATGAGTGCTTCGGGTGTAAGCCGTATCGACAACATTGAACAGATTGACCGTGGCTATGAGCGCATTGATGAGCGCCTTAACGCTCTCGGAGCCCGCATTACAAGACAATAACCATGGGGGTCCCGTTAGCCCCATTAATCCCATGATAAAGCAGGAAGATGTTTACCGTATAGGTCGCCTTGGAAAAGCCCACGGCGTGAAGGGCGAAATATCGTTGCTGTGCGACGATGACGTGTTCGACCGTGTCGATGCCGACTATCTTGTGCTCGATGTCGACGGTATCTTGGTGCCTTTCTTCATTGAAGAATACCGCTTCCGCACCGACAGCGTCGTGCTGGTGAAGTTTGACGGCATAGACACGCAGGAGCGTGCCCGCGAGCTCACAGGCAGCGACGTGTATTTCCCGCGTGCCCTGGCCGACGAGTCCGATTCTCCCTCGCTGTCAATGCTGGTGGGCTTTGCCATTGTTGATGCCGACACAGGGAAGCAGGTCGGCAGCATCGCCTCCATAAACGACTCCACTGCCAACCTGCTCTTCGAATTAGAGGACGGACGCCTCATACCTGCCCACGACGAGCTTATAGCCGGCATTGACCAGCAGGCACGGACCATCGCCATGCACCTCCCCGACGGACTGCTCGACCTGTGAGCTTTCTTCCTCTTCTGCCTATAGCCTTTGCGCCTTCTATTTCAGGCGGAAGGTGATGGGAATGGTGTATTTCACACGCACCGCCTCGCCGTTCTGCATGCCCGGCTTCCACTTCGGCATGGAGTTTACAACGCGCACTGCCTCGGCATCAAGCAGGTCGCTAACCTTCTTCAATACCTTCGGGTTGCTGACTGTGCCGTCGGTCTCGACGATAAAAGACACTATGACGCGACCTTGTTGCTTTGCCTTCTCGGCCTCTGCAGGATAGAGAACATTTTCCGACAGAAACTTCATCAGCTCAGCCATGCCGCCGGGGAATTCCGGCATCTGTTCCACCACGTCGAAGGCCTTGGCTGTTCCGTTGCTGTCCGGTTCCTCTATAGCCTTATTTGCAGCAGCATGTGCTTTGGTGACCTTTGAGCCCTGCTTGTCAGCGTCCAGCTTCACGGTCACGTTCTTTCCAGTGAAAGTTTCCTTGTCGGCCTTCACCTCGATGGTCTTGGCATTCATCTTGATCTTGCCGTCCCTTTGGCCTTTCTTCACTATTTTGCCCTGCGGCTGTTGCTGTGTGTCCTCATAGATGTAGTCGTTCACGGTTTCGGCGTTCAGGGCCAGAGCTGCACCCACTACGGGCAGCATGGCGAGCAGCTTGAGCCAGCTCGCACCATTTGTTTTCTTATAGTTAAGCATCATGTGTATGCGGTTTTTAAGGGTACTGTGACTAATGCCGTTGGCCACTGAGTACCCGCAGCGGCTGACGGCCTTTTGGATAAGCAGATACTGATACTGGCGCATATTGATGCCTTGAGAGAGAGCCGCTGCGTCGGCCTCGTACTCATGGATGGCGCGCAAGTCCTGGCGCAGCATCCATATAGCCGGGTTGAACCATTGCATGGCGGCGAGAGTGTCAACGAGTAGCAGGTCCAGCGAGTGGTGCTGGCAAATATGCCCTCGTTCATGGGCGAGTATTAAAGCCTCTCCCGATAACTCCGGGGTAGCGGGGTTATAGTCGCAGCGTGAGAGTACGATGAAGTGCATCCAGCTGAATGGCGACACCTGGCGGTTGGTAACGCAAATGACCGTTCCGTCCGACTGCGTGTGCCGTTCACTGCTACGGATGAGCAGCCATACGCGGAGAACGTTCAAAAGCATATAGCCCAACGTGGCAGCCATCCCTGCAAAGAACACTCCCGTGACAATGGTCTGCCACAGTGGAACTGCCGGCTCCTCAGCAATTGCCATCATCTCACCCACTGAAACCTGCGGTTCCGAACCGGCCTTCACCACCACGGTCTGATGAAGAGTGATGACACAGAGCGGCAGCACGAAGGAGGCCACAGCCGTGGCCAACAGCACTATGCGGTTGACGCGGTGAAACGTCTCCCTGCTCAGCAGCAGCCGGTAGAACATATAGAACACCGCGATGAGCGCTGCCACTTTAAGGTTGTAAATCAGAAACTCCATCATACTTGTTGTCTACGGCTCAGGTGCCGATTCTATCTCTGTAATCAATTCCTTTAGTTCTTCCACGGAAATCTTCTCCTCCTTCACGAAGCTTGAGACAGCGCTCAGGTAGGAGTCGTTGAAGTAGTCCTTGATGATGCCGGTGAGGCTTGAACGCCCGTATTCCTTCTCCGTGACAAGGGGGTAGTACTGGTATGACGTGCCGTACTGCTTGTGGTCAAGAAACCCCTTCTTTTCCAGTATGCGCACCGTTGTCGATAGCGTGTTGAAGTGGGGTCGCGGCTCATCGTAGAACTCCAAGAGTTCCTTCACGAACATTGGGCCGTGCTGCCAGTACAGCTCCATTATTTCCCGTTCTTTCGTTGTTAGTCGTTTCATTGTTGTTAATCTTACGTTGGTCAATCTTCAAAGCCAGTATCTGTATCCGCCTGCAAAGTAACTAAATGTTTTAGTTCTTTACAACTAATCCCTTTAGTTTTTAATTATTATTAAGTTGTTTCCCTCCTGTTTTTTAGTTGTTCACACAAAAAAGGGCTTTTATCGCTGTTTTAGCTTCTTTTATAAGTAGCAATGGCTGGTATGTCGATTCTTTTTTGTAACTTTGCGCCCGATTTTTGAGTTTACCATGAACAAGAAACGACAGATAGCCATTCTCGGCTCTACAGGAAGCATTGGTCAGCAGGCTCTCGACGTTATAGCAGAGCACTCAGACCTTTATGAGGTGTACTGCCTGACGGCCAACAATAGCGTAGCCAAGCTTGCCCAGCAGGCTCACCGGTTCATGCCGGCGGCAGTGGTCATTGCCAACGAAGAGCGCTATGATGAGCTGAAGGGGCTGATGAGCGACATTCCCGACGTGAAAGTCTACGCAGGGAAGAGGGCCTTGGACGAGATTGTAGAGGCCGACCCCATTGACATGGTGCTCACGGCCATGGTGGGCTTCGCCGGACTCTCGCCCACCATACATGCCATACGCTCGCGCAAGGCCATTGCCTTGGCAAACAAGGAGACGCTGGTGGTGGCCGGAGAGCTTATTCTGCAGTTGTCACAGCAGTTCCACACGCCAATACTCCCGGTCGACAGCGAGCACTCGGCCATATTCCAATCGTTGGTGGGCGAAGACGAGAATCCCATAGAGAAAATATTGCTGACGGCCAGCGGCGGGCCCTTCCGCCTGAAGACAATGGACGAGATAGCCGCGGTGACCAAGGCCGACGCCCTGCGCCACCCCACATGGGACATGGGCGCGAAGATAACCATCGACTCCGCCACCATGATGAACAAGGGCTTCGAGGTGATTGAGGCCAAGTGGCTCTTTGGTGTCGGTGCCAGCCAGATACAGGTGCTTGTCCACCCCCAGAGCATCGTACATTCGGCCGTGCAGTTCCACGACGGCTCCGTCAAGGCCCAGCTTGGAGTGCCCGACATGCGCCTGCCCATCCAGTATGCCCTCTCTTTCCCGCGCCGTCTGCCGCTGAGCAGCGAGCGCCTCGACCTCTTCGCCGCCCGCAAGCTGGAGTTCTTCGAGCCCGACCTGAACAAGTTCCGCTGTCTGGCTCTCGCCTTCGAGGCCATCTCACGCGGCGGCAACATGCCCTGCATAGTCAACGCCGCCAATGAGGTGGTTAACCGCGCCTTCCTTGAGGACCGCTGCCGCTTCCTGCAGATGGGCGATGTGATTGCCGAGACTATGGAGCGGGCAACATTCGACAAGAACCCAACCTACGATACTTATATAGCAACCGACGCCGAGGCGCGTCGCATAGCCACAGAATTATTGAATAAAGAATAAAGACATGGATATATTTCTGATACGACTGTTACAGTTTATGCTGGCCATAGGCCTGTTGGTGCTGCTCCACGAGGGCGGCCACTTCTTCTTCGCAAAGCTCTTCGGAGTGCGCGTAGACAAGTTCTACCTGTTTTTCGACCCCAGTATATGGAAGTGGGACGGAAGCCTGTTCAAGTTCAAGCCTAAGGGCAGCGACACGCAGTATGGAATAGGATGGCTGCCGCTGGGCGGCTACTGCAAGATTTCGGGCATGATTGACGAAAGCTTCGACGTGGAGCAGATGAAACAGCCTGAGCAGCTGTGGGAGTTCCGCTCAAAGCCCGCATGGCAGCGCCTGCTTATCATGATTGGCGGCGTGCTGGTCAACTTCCTCTTGGCACTGTTCATCTACTCCATGATTCTGTTCCACTGGGGCGACACCTACATCCCCATGAAGGACATGACGCTGGGCATGAAGTTCAACAGCGAGGCCAAGGCTCTCGGCTTCCGCGACGGCGATATATTAATAGGTACGGAGAAGGGCGAGTTCAAGGACTTCTCTGCCGATGTCTACCGCGACCTGTCAACAGCCCGTCGTGCCGACATCTTGCGCGACGGCAAGCCCATGACCATCAGCCTGCCCGGCAACCTCAACATGCTTGGCATGATTCAGGCCGAGCCGCGCTTCGTGTCGCCACTCATACCAGCCAAGATAGACAGCGTGATGCCAGGCACACCAGCCGCAGAGATTGGCATGCGCAAGGGTGACAGGATTCTCGCCATCAACGGCTCGCCTGTAGACTCCTACAACGAGTTCTCCGACCTGCTGGCACGCCGCCTGGACATGCTTGCCGTGGCCAAGACCCACGACGATTCCATCAAGGCACGCACCGTCGACGTGGTCTTCGGCACCGATGCCCGCACCGACACCGCCACCGCAGTACTGACACCCGAAATGAAGTTTGGATTCATTTACAACAGCGTGGCATCGCTCTACAAGCCTGTCACTCGGCAGTACGGATTCTTCGAGAGCTTCCCAGCAGGCATCAAGTACGGATGGCACGTGCTCGCCTCATACGTCGACGACATGAAGTACGTCTTCACCGCCGATGGGGCCAAGTCGTTGGGCGGCTTCGGCGCCATTGGCTCACTCTTCCCGCCCGTATGGGACTGGTATCTCTTCTGGAAGATGACAGCCTTCCTCTCCATCATCCTCGCCTTCATGAACATACTGCCCATACCCGCCCTTGACGGCGGCCATGTGCTGTTCCTTCTCTACGAGATGATTACCCGCCGCAAGCCCTCTGAGACATTCATGATACGCGCCGAATATGTGGGCTTCGGCATACTCATACTGCTCATGGTGGTGGCCAACCTCAACGACATATTGCGCTGGTTGGGATATCTATAATCAAATGCCATGACCCATTCAGAATCCATCCGCATTGAGCGCGTCACCACGCGCAAACAGCTGAAAGAGTTCGTTCAGTTCTACTACGACCTATACCGCAGCTGCCCGCAGGCCGTGCCCTTTCTCTACTCCGAAGAGATGGACACGCTGCGACGCGACAAGAACCCGTCGTTCGAGTGCTGCGAGGCCGACTACTTTCTCGCACGCAGCGCCGACGGCAGGGTGGTGGGGCGCGTGGCGGCCATCATCAATCGCCGTGCCAACGAGCAGTGGCAGCGACGACAGGTGAGATTCGGGTGGTTCGACTTCGTTGACGACACCCAGGTGAGCCGAGCACTCCTCGACACTGTGGCACAGTGGGGGCGAGAGAGAGGGATGACCGAGATTGCCGGGCCGTTGGGATTCATCGACACCGACCGCGAGGGAATGCTTGTCGAGGGCTTCGACGAGCTGGCAACCATGTACATCAACTACAACTATCCCTACTACGAGCACCACATAGCCGCATATCAGGGCTTTGAAAAGGATAACGACTACCTGGAATACCGCATCACTGTTCACGAGGTAACGGAGAAGATGGCCAAGAGTGCCGAGCTGGTGAAACGGCGCTACGGCCTGCGAGTACACAAGTTCACTCGCAACGAGCTACTCCACAAGAACTATGGCCGGGAGGTGTTCCGCCTGCTCAACGCCACATATAAAGACCTATACGGATTCTCGCAGCTCTCCGAAAGGCAGATAGACCACTTGGTGAACAGCTACATCAAGATTGCCGACCTCAACCTCGTCACCGCCGTCATGGACGGCGACAGCATGGTGGCCTTCGGCATCACCTTCCCCTCCTTTACCAATGCCTTGCAGCATACACGCGACGGACGCCTCTGGCCCTTCGGCTGGTGGCATCTGCTGCGCGCGCTCAAATGGCACAAGACAGACACCTTCGACTTGCTGCTCGTAGGCGTGCTGCCACAATACCGTCAGAAAGGTGCCAACGTGCTCATATTCGACGACATCATACGCCAAGCCAACAACTATGGATTCAGCTGGGCAGAGGCCATGCCGCAGATGGAAACAAACAAGGGTGTCAACTCATTATGGCATCACCTGGACGCCCGACAGCACCGCCGTCACCGCGTCTTCAGCAAGACCCTATAACCCACACACCTACATCTTGGACTTACCTCCACCTCCTATTACGTACTTTTGGTAATAGGTGATGAGAAGCGTGGTCATGGGCAGGGCTATCACCATGCCCAGCATGCCCAGCAGCGAACCCCAGATGGAGAGCGACAACAGGATGATGGCAGAATTCAGGCCCGTAACCTTACCCATGATCTTCGGCACAAGAAAAGAGTCCTGTATCAGCTGCACCACCGCAAACACTGCCAACGCCATCAGCATTATAAGCCAGAAGTTCTCGCCAGTCTCCGCCGCCTTGACAATGGCCAGCGCAATAGTAGGAATGAAGCCCACCAACTGCAAGTAGGGCACCATGTTGAGCAGCCCGATGAACATGCCAAGGCCAACGGCCATCGGGAAGCCGATAATCAAAAAGCCTATGCTGAAAAGCACGCCTACGATTAAAGCCACCAGGGCCTGGCCGCGGAAGTACTTGTTCATGCCCGTCTCCACGTCGCCCACCAGCTGGGTGGCAAAGCCACGCCAGCGCTCAGGCAACAGCCCAGGCCATCCGCTGCATATCTCCTCATAGTCCAACAGAATGAACAGTGTGTAGAGGCCTATCATGGTGAGCGAGAAAACGCTCGAAACAATGTTCACCGACTGCATCATCACGTCCCATACCTTGGGCACCGTAGCCTTCACGTTGTCCATGAAACCTTCCTGCGTCACAAAGTTCTTTATGGTCTCAGCATTAATATGGCGGTGTACGAAATCCTGCACCATAAGCGGGATGTTGCTCACTGTCTCGTTTGTAGTGATATACTTCAATAACAGGTTCTTCACGTGAACACCTTCGTCGATGATTGGCGGAACCATCAGAAGCAGCAAAACGGTGAGCGCAAGCCCCACCACTATCAGCGTGCTCAGTATGGCCAGTATGCGGTAGCGCATACGGCAGCGGTACTGGAAGAACTTCACAATGGGGAACAGCAGATACGAAATAAGCCACGCCAAGAAGAAGGGCAGCAGCACGCCGCTAAGCCGGCCTAACAACATCACTATGCCCACAGTAATTAACACAGCAATGAATCCACGCACAAAAGTGTCGAACGTTATCTCTTTCCTTTCCATCTCCTCTTCTATTTAAGGTGTTTTCTATAAATTCGTTTTTTGTAGGGACTTACTTTATGTATGTCCGATTCTATGCGGTTTTGCGGACATACATAAAGTAAGTCCCTACGATTAATAGATGTTCACTATAACTACAAAAACTTCGCAATTCGGCGGCAAAGATAGCAGAAAAATCCCATACCACCAAAACATTATTATAATATTCTTGTGAAATGTCATTGCAGTATCCATTCTTTTTCGTATATTTGCGCCAAGAAACCTAAAACAACATTCCCTATGCAACCACTCAAGACTTTGAACGACATGATTATCTTCTTGCAACAGCGCCGCAACCGCAAGCGCGTGGCTGTTGTCTGTGCCAACGACGCATCAACACGCTATGCTGTGGAGAAAGGCAACGAGATGGGATTCATAGAACCAATCTACGTTGACGGCGACGACCGCGACGAGTGCGCACGCAGGGCCGTAGCAATGGTAAGAAACGGCGAGGCCGACATACTGATGAAAGGCCTCATCAACACCGACGTGCTGCTGCGCGCCATACTCAACAAGGACACCGGCATACTGCGCCCCGGGCGCGTGCTCACACACATTGCCATGGCCGAGATTCCCAAGTACGAGAAGGTGCTCTTCTTCACCGACGCCGCCGTCATACCCGTGCCCACCTACGAGCAGCGCCGACAGCAGATAGACTATGTCAACTACGTCTGCCACGCACTCGGCATAGTCGAACCCCGCATTGCCCTTATCCACTGCGCCGAAAAAGTGAGCGAGAAGACTTTCCCCTACACCAAGGACTACATCAAGATCATTGCCGAGGCACAGACGGGAAGGTTCGGACGCTGCATAATCGACGGCCCTCTCGACCTGAAGACATCGCTCGACGCCGTCAGCTTGAGGGAGAAAGGCATTCACTCCGTCATCGACGGGCAGGCCGACGCACTCATCTTCCCCGACATAGTAGCAGGCAACGTGTTCTACAAGACTCTCACACTCTTCGCCTACACCAAGACGGCGGGAGTGCTGCAGGGAACCACAGCACCATGCGTGGTGTCGTCGCGCAGCGACAGCCCCGACTCCAAGTTCTACTCATTAGCCCTCGCCGCAATCTAAACCTACCACACCTACCAAACCTACCACACCTACCAAACCTACCAAACCTACCAAACCTACCACACCTACTAAACCTACCCCCATGACCATCCTCGTAATAAACCCAGGCTCAACGTCGACAAAGATAGCCGTCTACGACGACGAGCGACCCGTATTCCTGCGCACCATAACCCACAGCAGCGAGCAGCTTGCACCATTCGACGATGTCATTGAGCAGCAGGACTTCCGGCGGCAGTTGGTGCTCAGCGAGCTGCACTCCATGCACATCCCCATACACTTCGACGCCGTCATAGGCCGCGGCGGACTCGTCAAGCCCTTAGAGGGCGGCGTCTACGAAATCAACCAGCTCATGCTGGCCGACACACGCAGCGGCATAGCCCTACACAACCACGCCTGCAACCTCGGATGCCTCATAGCATACGAGATAGCAGCCACCATACCCCGATGCCGTGCCTTCATTGCCGACCCCGGAGTGGTTGACGAACTCAACGACTACGCACGCATCTCCGGCTCACCGCTCATGAACCGCATCTGCATCTGGCATGCACTCAACCAGAGGGCCATTGCCCGCCGCTATGCCGCTGAGATAGGGCGCGAATACGAAGACCTAAACCTTATTGTATGCCACATGGGAGGAGGAATCTCCGTAGCTGCCCACGAACACGGACGGGCAGTAGACGCCAACAACGCACTCGACGGCGAAGGTCCCTTCTCCCCTGAGCGCGCCGGCAGCCTGCCCGCCGCCGACCTCATACGCCTCTGCTTCAGCGGCAAGTATTCCGAGAAGCAACTGCTCAAGCGCATAGCAGGCAAGGCAGGACTCAACGCACACTTGGGCACCAATGATGTGAAGGAAATAGTGACACGCATAGAAGACTACGGCGACACCCACGCCAGGCTAATACTCGACGCAATGATATACCACGTGGCCAAGGCCATAGCAGCACAGTCGGCAGTGCTATGCGGACATGTCGACGCCATACTGCTCACCGGAGGCCTCGCACGCTCTGAGTATGTCACCGAACGTCTGCGGCAGCGCATTGCCTTCCTCGCTCCCATACGCTGCTTCCCCGGCGAGGACGAGATGGAAGCCTTGGCTCTCAATGCCCTCGACGTGCTACGTGGCAGGCGCATGGCAAAGGAATACAAGTAGGTACTTACTTTATGTATGTCCGCTGGCTCTCCGTCTCCTCGCGCTTAGCCTTGTAGAAGCGGTCAACAAAGCTTATCTGCTTCATGTTGGGAACACTGATGAGCGAGGCACCGTTGGAGAACTGCATGGTGGTTGGCTTCGAGGCGTCGAACGCCGGCCAGTAAGGCAGCCCCTTGCCGTTGGGGTTGCACGTCTTGGCGAAGTTCACCCAGTACTGCTGTATTATCTCCGTCACAGCGGCCTCATGGGGATACTTGTCGGCCTGGTTGGCGAAGGTGTTGTTAAGATACAGGATGTCGTCGGCATGAGCCACACCCTTGCGGCGCGGATCCTTTGACAAACTTTGTTCTGAGGGCTGGGCAAGATAAGCGGCGTATGCGGCACTCTTTCCCGTCTTCGACTGCAGGCTTACCCAAGCGTACGACGGCCAGGCAAAGCCCATGTCGCGGAAAGCGTCGCCATAGCTGTTCCAGGCCTCGTCGTTGGTGTTGCCAGGATATACTTTCAAGGCCTCGTCGGCATAGTCGCCGAAGACGTTGCGTACAGCCTTCTGGTATTCCTCTACCGTCATGTTGGCAGGCGTGAAGAGGGCACCCTCGTCGCTGTTGGTCATCACAATCACGGGCACGTCGTTGTATTCGCCACGCTCGTAGAGCCGGTACTGGTCGTCGCAGATGACATAGCCGTCGACGCAGGGCCAGAAGCCGCTGAAGCCCACGTTGCCGTCGCACAGCTCCATAGCCGACATTTTGCGCATCTGCTTGATGTTCTTTTTCTTCAGGTGCTTCTGGAAAGCCAGACCCTGCTGCTCAGCCCCCTTCTGTGAGGCGTCCATGCCCAAGGTGCGCGCCTGGTCCCTCCATGGGGCAAACGACCCTCCGCTGTGACTGATGGCAGCGCGGAAAAGGCCCTTGGCCAAGGGCGAGCCGCAGAGCATGCTGCAGCTGATGGCACCGGCTGACTCGCCGAAGATGGTAACCTTCGATGGGTCGCCGCCAAAGTTGCTGATGTTGCGCTGCACCCACTGCAAGGCATAAATCTGGTCCAGCAGGCCATAGTTGCCCGAGTGTCCGTCGGGCGACTCCTTTGTCAGCTCCGGGTGAGCCATAAAGCCCAGCGCACCGGTACGGTACTCGATGCTGACAATGACTACCCCGCGGCGGGCGAGGCTCGTCCATAGGTCGCCACCATACCATTCCGTCTGGAAACCGCCTCCGTGAATCCACACCATGACAGGCAGACCCTCGGCAACAGACGTGGCCGGCGTGGCAATGGCCAGATAGAGGCAGTCCTCGCTCATCTGGTCTGCCGTGCGCCCTGGGCGTGTGGGCTGTGGTGGCAAAGGGCCGAACTTGTCACACTTCCTGACACCCTCCCAAGGCTGGGCGGGTTGCGGGGCTTTCCAGCGGAGAACGCCCACAGGTGGGGCCGCGTATGGGATGGCACGATAGACGGCCAGGTCTGAGCCGTCGGCAAGTCCTTCAACCATGCCCGTTTCCACGTGCGTTTTCAACAAAGGCTGACTCTGCACCATGGCAGACATGCCAAATAGCAAGAGTGCCACTAACCATAATTGTCTCTTCAGCAGCTCGGTGGCCGTGATGCCCATGCGCTGGGCGGTGGCTGCAAAGGCCAGCGTAACGGATTTAACCTGTAGGATTGTAGTTGTCATATCTTCTATAATTGTCTGTTCGGTTGCAAAGATAGTCATTTTCTTCCGAATAAAATGTATTTTCGCCGATAAAGTTGTGAAAATCACATCTGCCGTGCTCCTCCTATTTTAAAATACGCGCGCGCGTAAGAGAAGACACTTTTTCACTGACACCTCTGACACGTAAAATTTTTCGACCTGTGCGGTTGAAAGACGCTGAAAGCGTCTACGCTCAATAACCGCAGTGTCCGAAGGACCTGCGGAAGCAGGAAGTCGGCAGAAAGCACTCTAAAAGAGTGCCCCAACAGCAGTATAGGGCGACCCCTACAGGGTCGTTGTCCTCACCTCACCTTCTCCGGGGGTGCTTTGCACCGCCTGGTTATTGAGAGGTGACCGCCTTGCGGTCATACTACAGCTCAACCGCACAGGTCGAAATTTTTTATAAAATGCGTGAAACATGCCTGATGAGGAGTGACTTTACGACCGTAAAGTGCCACTTAATTTCAAAGAAGTGCCACTTTAGCGTCGTAAAGTGCCACTCTACGGATGAGGCCTCAATGTTTCACGATTTTTTATGCAAAATATCGACTGGTGCCGTTGAAATTTTGCAGCATATCGTAGCTGCGGAACGGCCTTCAGGCCGTTTCCAACGGCACAGCACGAAACATTTTACGTGTCAGAGGTGTCAGTGGTTTTTGCCTTTCACGTACGCTCGCGTAGTAAGCCCCCTCCAGCTCCCCCCAAGGGGGAGTGAACGCTGCAATCCGCTCATTTCTAACACTTTCAGAAATCAGGATTTCGCAATCACCACTCTCATCGTAGGTTGGATGGAGACTATTTTCAACCTTTGCAGGTCGGTTTTTCCACATCTTCGGGGGAAGACGATGCCGTAGGCATCAGATAGGGGTAGCCAGCCATACAGCCATGCCGTAGGTATGGCGAAATGGCTGGTGGAATGACACCACAGAGAAGCGTGCCTTTAGGTACGCGACAAAGAGCGCGGATTGTCGCGTACCTACGGCACGCACGTTAACATCACCGTCTTCCCAGCCATTTCGCCTTACCTCTGGCACGGCTGTATGGCTGGCTACCCCTATCTGATGCCTCTGGCATCGTCTTATTATAGATTTGTATAAAGAATATTGAGCTACATTATACACCCTAATTTTCAACAGCACCTTTACGAAATAAATCTACATTTCGCATTAGAGCTAAAAATATGCACATTTTTATCAAAAATGTTTGCAGTTAGAAGATTTTTTTGTACTTTTGCAAACGGAATCGGGGAGAAATCCGGTTTCTATGATGCATTAGCTTATTATTTCGCGCTTACCGGAAAGAAGTAGGAAATCTGTTTGGAATAGTTGCGAATGAAAAGCAAGGGGAAGCAGGAAATGGCTCTTCCTGTCACAAGCATAGCTATGCACACGCCCTTGGCGTGGTTGCATTCTTATTTGTGACAGGGGTTCCAATTTCCTACTTCTACCCCTTAGGTAAGCGCGTAAGAATGGCCACGCCATTCTTTGTGCTCAGTCTTTTGCATATTATTATTAACTTAAAATAATAAGTGATTATGAAAAGATTTGTATTTTTCATTTCTGTGTTGCTTTCGGCTGGAAGTCTGATGGCACAGTCGACAGTTGAGACGGTCTATTTGAAGAATGGCGGTCTCGTGAAGGGTGAGATTATTGAGCAGGTGCCCGGACAGTCGCTCAAAGTAAAAACAAAGGATGGAAACATCTTCGTCTATCAGATGGACGAGGTGGAACGTATTGCAAAGGAGAGCCAGACAAGTACAACTAATGTACGCCACCGAGGGCTGGACTTTGGTTTGGGTGCAGGCTATGACATCAATACAAAGGGTGGAGGCGGTGCCATTGTTACGGAGTTGGAACTGGGTAAGCGTTTCAGCAAGAATTTCTACTGGGGGTTGGGAGCAGGTGCAAACTTCGCGACCACAAGCGGCGGGGGCATCGTTGTGCCTATCACGACTAATGTCAAAACCTATTTCCCATTGGAAAACTCATCATTAGCACCTTTCGCCATGCTGAAGGCAGGTTATGCGTTGAACACGGACAATACAGATTTTAGCGGTATTCTGCTCTCTGTGATGCCTGGCCTTCAATTCCCGCTGTCCAAGACTGTAGACATGAATCTTGGTGCTGGCTACACACATGTAATCTATGACGGTGGAAGTGGTGGATCCATTTCCATTCGCATGGGCTTCGGATTCCATAAGAATCCATACAAGCCGAAGCTTCCTCCTGTTCCTACTCGTGCCAAGGGCTTCCAGGTTACACTGGAAGGAGGCAAAATGGGACTTGGAGGAACATACGAAGGTTTCCTTGGCAACATGGTTCTTTCATACAAGCTGAATCCACATTTGAGCATCGGTATTGGTGGAGGTAGTGATGGCGTTGATATATACAAAGATGACGGCTGGTCTGCAACTGACATACATAGTGAAGAAACGAGAAAATATGATGTTGATCTCAGAGCAGAAGCCTTCAAAGCCTTCCTACGTGCCCAATACAGACTCTCAGATAAACGCATTTCGCCCTTAGTATCCTGCGATGCAGGATTCCGCTTTTATGGCTACTGGGAAGGCGATAAGGGTAAGCAGCCATGGTTTAGCTACCACACTTCAAATAAGGAAGACGTCCCATCAACAGGCATTTTCGTAGCTCCTGCTGTCGGACTCTCATTGCGTACTTTCAATAATTCATATCTCGAATTAAAGGCTGGCTTGTCGTATTCTCCAAGCATGAAAGATCAGACATTGGAATATGAAGAACTTGGCCATGAATATCATTGTGAACGAAAGAAAATCAGCCTTTCCGCTCCATACGCCATGCTGAGCTGGACGCATACATTCGGCTCCAGAAAGCGGTAAATTGACAACAGAAGCGGGATGCCGTGCTGACATCCCCGGTCTCGGTTTCCCGCCCTTTGTTTCTCTATCCCGAATTCAAGATACTGATAAGCATCAAATGATTATATATTATGAACATATTGTATGTCGTTTTTGGCGATAATTTAAGCTATCATTTGGAAGCTTACCTATCCATACGATCTTTCCAAAAACAACTCACTGCTAACGATCGTATTTTTGTTTTAACTACAAAACCAGAATATTACCGTCACGCACATGTAGAGATATTGCCTATTACAGAACATCAGATTTTAGATTGGCAGGGGCCTCATCATTTCTTTTTTAGAATAAAAATACTTGCTATGGATTATTTGCAAAAACTATATCCAAGAGAACACCTGCTTTATTTAGACAGCGATACGTTCCTTTATGGGAGTTTAGAAATTATACGCAAACGGTTAAATGAAGGGAAAGGGCTTATGCATATTCACGAAGGACATCCTTCTAAGATGAGCGGAGGCTCACTGAAGATGTGGAATATAGTAAAGGGACATACATACGGAGAAATCACATTAAGTAAAAAGCATGACATGTGGAATGCGGGAGTAACAGCCATTCCTGCATGTAAGGCAGAAAAAACAATTGCTGCATCATTAACCATTTGCGATGGAATGTTGAATGACGGAGCTAATACCTTCATTTTGGAACAATACAGTTCTTCTGTTTCCTTGGCAGAAAATACAATTTTAGCAGAGGCTGCTGATCAAATTGGTCACTACTGGGGGAACAAAGCTGAATGGGAATTATTATCAAAAGAGTTGCTGCTTCTATCTTATATGAAAGAAAGTTCGCTGGAAGAAGAGTTTGAGGCTATTTCTAACAAACTCCTGTTGTCTACTCCAATTTATGTGCATAAACCGAGCATTGCAGCGAAATTGCACAAACAAATAGACAGTCTCTTCCCCAAACGAAATGTAAGATATTTAAAAGAGCAGTAATAGTCATACCTATAGGAAGACGATGCCGTAGGTACGCGACAATCCGCGTTCTTTGTCGCGTACCTACGAGGTACGCCTCCCTGTGATGTCATTCCACCAGCCATTTCACCATACCTACGGCATGGCTTTATGGTTGGATTCACCTTTCAAGCCCCTATTTTAGCCCCAATTTTTATGATACTTGTTCTTTGCATGGAGGTGTGGCTATGGGTTATGGGACTGGTACTTTCCATAATAATTCCTAAAAGGCAAGGCAGGATTGCAGTAGTGTCGGAAAAATGTAGTAACTTTGCATTTGGAATACACATTATTTATTTGTACGTATGAAAAAGTTTATCCGTGTGGTGATAAGTTCCTAAAGCCTCACAATTCCTCTTCTTCCTCTATTCCTGGCGTGTAGTCTCTCCATTTGATATCAGAGGTGTATAAGGCAGAAATTCTTACAAGTCTATCGAATAGATCATACTTTGGATCAGTGGAGTCACGGAAGAACCTGCGATTAAACTTCCAGCAATATTCATTCAGATACAATTGCAGGAAC
>JAFSKJ010000073.1 GCA_017449025.1 Prevotella sp.
CCGCTTGAACGACACCGACGCATTGACGTGTCGGCGAGTGCCCTTCTCCGTCCTGCCCATCCAGAACAGGTCGTTGCCCACCTCAAACGAAGATGTCTTCCTCCGCTGCTCCACCAGCGAACCATTGGCATTGACATCCCCCTCGTTCTGCTCAAACTTCCCCTTGATGACAAACGTTTCGCTGAGATACACGCGGTCGGCGTTCTTCTGGTAGTTCATCGTCAGCTTGGGCAGATGCACCTTCGTGAGCGGCGAGGTCTGTTCGCTCACGGTCACGTAGCTGCCATCGCCAGAGAGATACGTGCTGCTCTGGCTGATGTCGTGCGTGGCGCGGTGGTAGCTGTAGTCGGCGTTCACTTTCACCGTCGTGGCCGAGTCGAGCTTATGGATGCCGTTGAGCGTCGACATGCCATTACGCTGGTAGAGGTATTCGCCCTGCGGAGGCGCACCGCCATCGAAGCCGCCGAACAGGCTGGTGGCGGGTGTCGTCACGTCCGAGCCGCCGAAGTGGTCTGTCATGTCGGCCCGTGCGAAGCCCTTGTAGTTGCCGCCCTTCAGCGAGCAGATGGTCTGGAACTTCTCGGTGAACATCATGCCGGTTGCACCCAAAAGACTCACAAAAGCCTCCCCAAGCCCCTCCGAAGGAGGGGATGTTTGATTAGATATTGGGGCAGAATTAGGTAACTCAACATCCCTCCCTTGGGGAGGGCTTGGGTGGGCTTGCATCCCTATTCCAATCTCTTCCTGCCCGAACGGCTTGAACTTCGCCTTCTTCGACAGCTTGATGTTTATCGACACCTCGTTGCTCGGCACGTCCTTCTCCACCCGTCGGCTGTGGTGGTTACGCACTATCTCCACGTTCGTCACGTAGTCTGCTGGGATGTTCCTCGTGGCCAGGTTGTACTTACCGCCCAGCAGGTCCATGCCCTCGATGCTGAACTGCGAGATGGGCTTGCCCATGTAGCTGATGGCGCCGCTCTGCGCCACGTCCACGCCCGGCAAGCGCTTCAGTCCGTCCTCTAAGGTCACGTCGCCCTTGCCGAGAAACGATGCCAGGTTATGCGTCAGCGTGTCACCCCTCTGCCGCAGCGGGTCGGGCTTCACTGTCACCTCCTTCAGGCTGATGCTCTTCGGAGTGAGAATCATGTCCAGCTTAGTAAACTTATCTCTTAGCGTCATCCTTTCCGACTCCTTCTCATAGCTGATATGGGTAAACTGTAGCGTCACCTCGCTGTTGGGCGCACTCTTCAGCTCCAGGCTATACTCGCCCTTCGCATTGCTGCTGGTGAACGCCAGCGTTTTCGTGCCGCTTACCAGCTTTACAATCACATCGCTCACGGGCTTAAGCCCCCCTCCGGCTCCCTCCGAAGAGGGGGAGAGTGCCATCACCCGTCCCGTCACCAGTACCAATCCCGAGCTTTGCTCGCCTACCCGTAGCCTTTGCGCCGATGCCGACGCTGCCAGCGCCACATATAATATAATGTATAGGAGTCGTTTCATTGTTTATTACTTCAGTTCTAAAGGTTGATACACATGCGCCTTGGTCAGCAGCGGATAGCCGTTGGCGAATACGAAAGGCTGGCCGTCGTTTTTGTAGACTTCCACGTGCGTGAGTGCGCTGCCCAGGTCGGGGATGTAGTAGGCGGGATTCTTGGCATACTGCTTGTGCCCATAGACTTCGTTGCGGTGCTTCAACAGCTTGGCGTAGGCCATCCGCTGTACGTCGGGCTTTCGCTCGTAGTTGATGGGCGATGATTCCTGTCGTAACTCCGCAAGGTTGAACGTGTGCGCCTCGCTTTCAGCCTTCACCATCAGCCCAGGCAGACCGCGCAAACGCCACGGGCCTGCCGACGAAGGAATCTCTTCAGTGTACCACACATGCCACTCCACGCCTCGGAACGTTGTCGTGGCATGCTGGCAGAGGTAGCCGCTCACCGTCACTGTATCTTCCGTCAGCGTCCATGCGATTTCAGGTGTTTCTTCGCTGCCTTCAAACTCATGGGGGAAGATGACTTCGCGCACGGTGGTCTGCCCTTCGGGCCAGCCCGTCCACACTGTCGGCATGTGGAGAATGGCCTCTTGGTGTTCTGCTTTCAAGTCCGCTATGCTCTTCTCGTCCGTCAGCCTGTAGGAAGAGACGGGCATCGACTTCGTCACCGTCCGTCCCACCTGCACCACGACCTGCATTCTGTCCGTGACGGGTGTTCCCTCGTCGTCCAGCGTCCTGCACTCATAATCGTACACGGCCACAAACTGCGCCGTGTCAACATTCTCTACTTGCCCCTGCGCTGCTATCGTCAGCGAAAAGGCTATCATAGTAAGCAGCATCCGCTTCATTCTTCTTGATGTTTTACACAAATTATCACTAATTGACCACAAATTAATCATAAATTATTTCCTTCTTGAACGGAGTATGAAATTTTTTTTGTACTTTTGCACACATAAATCATTAAACGTATGAGTTATGACATTCTTAAATCAGTTTCACAAGGAGGCGACGGAGCGCAAGATGCGGAAAATCGCCGAATCGCAGCAATCGCCGATGAGCTCTGCTGACTTTGCCAACTACATGAAGCGCAATCTGGAACTGGCCAAGCAGATGTGACTCCTTTTGAAAGGGAACAGCGCATGGCCGAGCAAATGGCCAAGGCCGATGGCTACTGGATTCCGATGATGCAGGTGTTCGACCTGGGAGTTCCCGGTCCCAGTGGTAATGAGAACGACACGTACGTGGCCGATGACTGCATCTATAAGGTAAATAACCTGATGAACAGCGGCGGTATCGTTGCATTGCTCGAAAAGGTACTGATGCACAACACGCTTTTCCCTGATACAGCTTATCAGTTTCATGGTTTTGCAGGCTTCGACGGTCGTACTGTCCAGCCTGTTCTACGGCAAGTTCGCGTAGCCAATGCCCACCCCCGCCACACAGATTATGATAGACACCTACATGGCCGCTATCGGGTTTGTGAAGCAGGATGGCGAGGGGCGTTTCACTAACGAATTGTATGAGGTCTGGGACGTAGTTCCCCGCAATGTGCTCATTGATGGTGATGGCGACGTTTTTGTTGTTGACGCCGAAATTAAACACCTCTGACCCGTACCCGCTCCCCCTCCCATCCGAGCGGGCTTTTTGTCTCTGTATGTCTCGTAGGTACGTCATTCTAATTCAAGGGGTTTGTAAACATGGCTCTTCTGAGGTAACATCATGTGGGAGTTCATGCCGACATAGTACATCGTACCGTTCAGGTTTACCTCGGCCACGTCATCAGCACCCTTTGGCACATAGTAGGTCGGCTCTTTCGGGTAGCGGGCATTGCCCAACGTCTTCTTCTTGAATTTCATCAGTTTCTGACGGCTAAGCTTCTGGTACTCAGAATTGCCAATCGCATTGATGTCCCTCACCTCGTTCTTCGTTTCGTACAGCGTGAAGCAGTGGATTTCCTCGCTGTCTTCGGCCTTAATAATCAGCCCTGGCAGTCCGCGCAGTTTCCACGGGCCAGCCGACGAGGGCATTTCCTCGGTGTACCACGCCGTCCACTGCTTGCCGTAGATTTTGCCCGTGGCACGATGGCAGAGCAGTCCGCTGACGGTCAGCGTGTCCTCCGTCAATGTCCAGTCAATCTTGGCCAACGGGTCATGGGTCTCATAGCGATAGGGATAGATAGGTTCGACGGCAACGACCTCCGACCTCTCTACATCGGTCAACACATTTTGATGGTGCATAAGGAATGCATTTGTCATTTCCTGACTTGCCCGTCCATCCTTATTGTAGGACAGTACGGTGGTGCAATACGTGGCACGAGTGCCCACCAGCAGAGCCAGCCGTATCGAGTCCGTAACGTTCTGCCCCTCCTCGTCCTGCGTCTGAAGGGTGTAGTTGTAGAAAGCTACGAACTGTGTTGAGTCTATCTTCTCTGCCCGTGCTGCTATCGTCAGCGCGAAGGCCATCATTGTTACTAAAATCTTTTTCATTTTCCTAGATGTTTTACACGAATTATCACTAATTGACCACAAATTATTCATAAATTATTTCGTTTTGAGCTGAGTTTCAATTATTATTTGTATCTTTGCGGCGTATAACCGATAAACGATTACGATTATGACAGCAATACAACTACGTGCGGAACTGCTTCGCGAACTCAATCCAATCTTCGATAGTGAGGTGGCTATGTAGAAGGCCCTCACAGCCCTGCGCGATATTCGCAAAGTGGTCTTCACAGAGAAGCCTGTCACCAGACCTGCCGTAAGGAAAGGATGGTCTGCTGCAGCACGCAAAGCACACAAACAAGGCGATGACCGGCTTGTGACCGCAGACTTTTTCGAAGATGACAAGGTGGAGGACTGGCAATGGTAAATCAGTTTGATGTCTACTGGGTTGACCTCAACCCGACAGTCGGTGCCGAGATGCAGAAAGTGCGTCCCTGCGTAGTGGTGAGTCCAAAGGAGTTGAACCAATACCTTGCCACGGTCATCATCATTCCCATCACATCGGCTATTCACGGCTATCCCTATCGTGTGCCCTGTCATGTGGATGTACGCGACGGTGAGATTGTCACCGACCAGATAAGGACGGTTGATAAAAGCTGGTTGAAGAAGAAAATTACGGCACTTTCTCCCGACGAACAAGCTGAATTGCAGGACGTGCTTCGTCAGATGTTCTGCGAATAGTACTATCCTCCCGCTCCCCCTCACAGCCGAGCGGTTTTCTTGTCTCTGTATGTCACGTAGGTACGTCATTCCTTTTCCAACGGCTGGTACTGTCGGGGATTAGATACTAAGACTACACCTGCTACACTGCTAATGTTATCGCCAGCAGAGTTGAAACTATTCTCCACATAGCCGAAGGCAGTCATGGGGTCAGCGGCATAGTAGGTGGGATCTTTCAGGTAGCGACTATTGCCCAGCACTTTCTTCTTGTATGCCAGGAATGCGGAGGCTTTCATTTCTTGGTAGTCCACACGCTGGCTGACGAACTTGCCGTGACCGTCAGGGACAATCCAAGTGACGTATTTGGTAAATATGATTGGCGTGTCCTCCTGATGGAAGCCATAAAGCGTGAAGGTATGTATGCCCTTCGCGTCGGTGGCCTTCGTGATGAGACCTGGCAAGCCTCCTAACTTCCAAGGCCCTATGCTGGCTGGCACATCCTCTGTATAATACACGTTCCAAGTCAGGCCGTGATATTTGGCCGTGGCCGACTGACAAGCGTAGCCGCAGATGCTGTCCTGCCCATCCCTTAGCTCCCACTCCTGCTTCTCCAAAGCCTCGTCCGTCATGTAACGATACGGATAGAGCATCTCTTGCGTTGTGATTCTTCCTTCAGGGTAGTTCATGAAGACTGTACCGATATGCATCTGGGCAGCCAGATAGCCGTCGGCTATCCGAGAGCCACCCTTCTTCTGCCTGTCGTACTCTTCGTAAGGGAAACTCTTTGTGATGCCGCCCGATGTCTGCACTGCGATGTACATCGAGTCCGTTACCGGCTGTCCGTCAGCATCCGCGGTTTTACACTCATAGCGATAAATCGCCGTGAACTTTGACACGCCAATCGTGTCTCTCTGTGCCTGCACTGCTATCGTCAGCGCGAAGGCCATGATTGTCACTAAAATCTTTCTCATTATTGATGTTAATATTAGGGCATAGTAAGGGCTGTTCACCATTTGGATGAATGACGTAAGGGGTTTAATATGTGGAGGCTATTTTATCTGAGATAAAAGTTGACGGCTCTGGTCATCTGCACGCGGACGGGTATGCCATTTTGTCGGCCAGGCTCGAAGGGCGGCATTTCGCGGTAGAGTTCTTCTGCCGCTTCACGCAGGGCGCGACGACCCTCGTCGTCATCGTCCTGCGACGGGTGTTTGTCCGATGCGCCGTATGCGATTACCTCCGCATCGGCCTCTCCCGAAGGTGAGTCGATGGCATGCACATTCGTGATGCGACCGTCTGGCTCGACGATGAATTGCACCTTGACGGTTCCCTCCACACCGTTCTCAGCAGCCGCCTTCGGATATCGCACATGTTGGGCCATGTACTGTTTGAAAGCCGCGTCGCCACCGGGGAACCTCGGCATCTCCTCGGCGATGACGAACACCCCTTGAGGCGTTTCCTCCGCCCGCTTCTTCGTCTCGATTTGGACGGCGCCGCCTCTTCCCTTCTCGCCGTAGAGGGCGGTGGCGCTCACACCTTTGAGCACGGTGACGTAGGCGATGCTGTCGCCCTGGAGCTGGTTCACGCGGTCACGGTCCACCTCCTCGCCGTCGACAATGAGCAGGGGCTCGATGACTGGCGTGGCCGAGACGACGAGCGTGAAGAGGATGAGCGGCACGACGTAGAGCGCTTTGGCACGGAGCCAGGGACTGGACGGCGGGCGCTTCATCATTTCGATGCGCTTCAGGATGTGGCTGCGGTTGAAGTTGTTGGCAAAGGCATACGCCGTGTCGGCCAAGGCCTTGCGGACGAGTAGCGTCTGGTAGTCAGTCAGCGAGACACCCTGACGGAGCACGTGGTCGTCGGCCTCGTATTCATGGACGTTGCGCAGGCTGCG